>DAOWIM010000259.1 GCA_030640905.1 bacterium | reverse complement strand
GTATCGAATTGCATCAGATGATTCTCCTGGTTGTCCGGTAATCACGATCAAGGTCCTGTCGATAATCAACTCCGCCGGGCCGGATTGAATTGACCCTCACTCCTCCACCACCCAGCGAAGCGTGCACAATAGAACCTTCGCCACAGGCAATCCCGACATGTCGGTTAAAGAATATAATATCTCCATGCTTTATTCTATCACGCTCGATTTCACGACCTTCCTTTATCTGGTCCTTAGTGTCTCTCGGCAAATTGATCCCAAACCGCGAGAAAACGGTCTGGACCAATCCGGAACAGTCAAAACCGGCAGCTGATATACCGCCCCACAAATACGGTACCCCGAGAAATCTCTTAGCTTCCCTGGCAACACCGCTTCGACTGGCTTTCCGGCTCCTGATGCAATCAATCGGTTGAATGGTACCTTTCCTTAGGAGGATCGACAGGCCTCCCGGCAAGTTGACTGCCGCCCAGCCCGAACGCGATCTGGTCACCGGAAGACGGGTACCATAGTAGAGGAAAAAGGGTGCAGTTTCCTCGCCGGTAGCCGAGTAAATCCGGGCAGTGCGAGCTGTTACAATTGAATTGTACCCGCCTCGAAGTGAATTAAATTCGGCCTTACCGATCCGGTTGAGAAAACGACTATCAACCCAGCCGGTGTAGCCATCGGTCTGCTGTACGCGACTGTAGCCGCTTCGTTCGGAGTCAACTCGGACCGCCTCGGCATAAAATAACTGGCTGATCCGCTCGCTCTGGAACGCGGGCTTGGCCCTGAGATCGAGCAGATTGGTTGTGACAATGGCATACGGCATGAGTTCAGTCTAAGCCGCTGAGGGGCTATCGGCAAACAAAAAGTGGCAGCACAATTCGGGACTAATTGTCCCTGATATTTTACATGATTTTGGTAAGAATGGGTTTGACAGACCCGAGGCTAATTGTTACTTTCTTCACAATCTTTCGAGAAAATGCGAACCTGTTCTATAGGAGTTATCCGAAATGAAGACGTATCTCATAAAGAAATCGGATGTCGAGAAAGCGCTGACGATGGCTGATTGTGTCCGCGTTACCGAAGAGGCTTTCCGTCTCTACGGGCAGGACAAAACCCAGATGCCGCCCAAGTCGTACCTCTATTTTGAAGACTACTTTGGCGACCTTCGCTGCATGCCCGCCTACATCCGGGATATCGGAGCGGCCGGAATCAAGGCTGTCAATGTTCACCCTGACAACCGCAACGCCAATCTGCCGACTGTCATGGCCACGATTCTTCTCATCGATCCCAAGACTGGTTTTCCGCTGGCGATCATGGATGGTACCCACATTACAAACATGCGTACCGGAGCTGCCGGTGGCATCGCTGCAAAATACCTGGCCAAAGAGAATTCCACCAAGGCTGCCTTTATTGGTGCCGGTATTCAGGCTGAGACGCAGGTTATGGCCCTCAATGTCACTAAGCCCGAAATCAAGACGATCTCAATATTCGATATCAATCAGGACGCAGCGAACAACTTCGCCAAGTTCTGCGCTGACAACTTTGGGATGGATGCCACTGTCGCCGCTTCGATTCACGATGCCTGCGCCGGTGCTGATGTCATCAACTGCACGACTTCATCACGCAAGCCGATTGTGATGAAAGACGATGTTACCCCTGGTGCCCATATCAACGCTATTGGTGCCGACGCCAAAGGCAAGCAGGAAGTTGATCCGGCTGTTCTTAGCAACGCTAAGGTTGTCATCGATGACTGGGTACAGGCTTCACATTCCGGCGAGATCAATCTACCGGTATCACAGGGCAAGTTGTCCGAAAAAGATATCGCCGGTGAATTGCCGAAGGTTGTCGCCGGGAATCTTAAGCTTCGTACATCTGATAATGATATTACGATCTTCGATTCGACCGGGCTGGCAATTCAGGACCTGATGAGCGCCGCTCATGTTTACAAACTGGTCACGGAAGGTCCCGATAAAGATAAGCTGCAGACAATTGAGATTTTTGGATAAGAACAAGTTCTGTTAGATCAGATTCTGTTAGAACAATCGTCGCACCGGCATTTTTGACCTGGTATCCAGGGATATTCGCCGGTGCGGCTTTTTTTATCCGGTCAGACGAACGCAAGCACGCGATCAATCCATACTTGCCGAACTTTTGCTTTCAAAGCAGCCACGGTCGATCTGTTGTAGATCACAATATTGGCGCGCGCGCGATACACAGCAAGTTTCATCTGCCGTCGTTCCCGGGCCACAGCATCGCCGCGACCAATCCCACGCTTCTTCAGAAACTTCAAACGTCGCTCGCGAGAAGCATGAACCACTATCGTCAAATCGACTATATGGTCCAACTCCCACTCAAGCAGAAGAGCAGCATCGATAACAACCACATCCGCTCGTTTCGATTTCTCTTTTACCTGACGCCTTAACTCTCGCAACAGATACGGATGAACCAGTCGGTTTAATTCCTGACGGTTGGTTTCATCGGCAAAAGCAAGTTCGGCCAGTTTCCGGCGGTTGAGTTTGCCGGACGGAGTGAGAATGATTGTTCCGAAAGCTTTAGATAGCTTTTTCAGGAGGGCGGGATTGCGATTTACTGCCTCGCGCCCAATGCGGTCAGCATCGACAACAGCGGCTCCCAACGACCGGAGTACTTTTGCAACCGTTGACTTGCCCGAACCAATCTGTCCGGTTACACCTATCAGCATACTGGATAGTTAACTGCTTGCGAGAAAATTAGCAAGTGTGCGAATGCCTACAGTTTGAATCTTGCCTGAATCTCAAGGGTAGCCGGGTTATACAGCGAACGACCAAATACCCACGGAGCATAGCCACAGGGAACCGGTTGGGCCCATTGCGGCCCGATATCATCCGGCAACGGCGCAGCGGCCACTGGCCGGGGGTAGGAGATGTAATTGGCAACTTGCTTGAGAGAAATGTCCAGACTGTATGAAGCACTCAAGTGTGCAGACATCCCGATTGCGAAGTACCACCCTCGACGCGTCTCTGAGAGGGGACCCTTCCCGTCTTTTTCGATGTACCGCATATATTGATAGCCGGTCTCCATGAAGGGTGAAAATAGTTGTCGCTGATCCTGAAGACGAATACCGAGGTCAAAGGAGCGGGTTCTGATCTGCTCGGTCGCCCCAAGCTGAGTGGCATCATTGTATCCGACGCCGGCTTTGAACGCTACTACTCGACCGGGATAGTAGAGCAGGTCAACCATCAGGCTCGGTATCGTCTGCACAAACGGGCGTTCATCGGTTCGATAATCAAACCCCGCCGCCACATAGAAACCCGGCTCAAAAGCTGGTTGGTTGAACAACTTGTCGAAGTCATTGGCACCTGCCGAAATGGAGGCACATACTCCGGCCAGTAGAACGAAAGCGATCAGAGCGAAGCCCTTGCTTCTATTCATATCCCCTCCAACAGTCTATTTGGCCTCAAGCCAGTTTTCACCCACACCGAGATCGACCGTAATCGGCACGACCAACTTCACGGCATTCTCCATGCATTCTCGGACAATCTCTCTGAGATCGTCAAGTTCATCCTTATAGACGTCAAAGACCAGCTCATCGTGCACTTGCAAAACCATTTTGGAACGCCTTCCGGCCATTTTCTTATGGATGTCGAGCATAGCGATTTTGATCATCTCCGCAGCCGTGCCCTGGATCGGCGAGTTGATCGCGATTCGCTCGGCGAACTGACGTGCATTGTAGTTCTTGCTGTTGATGTCGGCCAGGTAGCGACGCCGCTTGAACATCGTCGTCACATAGCCGTTTTTTCGGGCCTCATCCTTGGTATCATCAATGTATCTCTTGATGCCGGGGTATCGCTCAAAATAAGTATCGATAAATGACTTCGCCCCATCCAGATCAAGTTCTGTCTGCTGAGCCAGACCATAGGCGGAGACTCCATATATGATAGCAAAATTGGCGGTTTTGGCGGCACGCCGCATCTCCGGGGTCACATCGTATAACGGCACGTCATAGACTTCCGCGGCGGTGCGCGTGTGGATATCCTCAGCATTGTTGAAAGCATCGATCAAACCACGGTCGGCAGCATAGTGCGCCAGAATGCGCAACTCTATCTGCGAATAATCGGCCACCAGCAGGATGTAATCCTTGTCAGCCGGTACAAACGCTTTGCGGATAGCTCTGCCGTCTTCGGTACGCACCGGAATATTCTGCAGGTTTGGATCGGTCGATGATAGTCGGCCCGTGGTGGCAATTGTCTGGTTGAACGAAGTGTGCACCCGCCCGGTCGAACGATTTATCAATCTTGGAATCGCATCAACATACGTGCTCTTCAATTTGGCATATTGCCGGTAATCCAGAATAAGTTTGGGGAATTGGTGAAGCTCGGCAAGTTCTTCCAGAACGCGCACATCGGTAGAGTAGCCGGTTTTTTTCGCTGTCTTGCCCTTGGTTGGCAGACCGAGTTTGTCAAAAAGGATGTGGGCCAGTTGTTGAGTGGAATTGATGTTGAATTCTCCACCAGCAATCTTGTGAATCTCCGAGGTCAGGGCCGTCAATTTTGCTTCCATCTGTTCGGATAGCGCACCGAGGTACTGAGCATCGACTCGTATCCCGGCCTCCTCCATGTCAGCCAGGACCGTCACGAGAGGTAATTCGATATTATAGTAGAGCCGATGCAGGTCTGATTCCTGAATCTTCGGAGCAAGCACGCCCCTAAGGCGGTAGGTAAGGTCAGCATCTTCAGCCGCATAGAACGTGGCTTTGTCAATCGGGACAGTCGCAAAGCTGACCTGCTTTTTCCCACTTCCGATCAGATCGGTGATCGGTTGCATCTCGTAGTCAAAATATCTCAACGCGAGAGCCGAGAGTGAATGGCGTGCCGATGGATCGACCACAAACGAAGCAACCATCGTGTCAAACGAAATCGGGTTGATCTCAATACCACAGCGACGGAGAATCTGCAGGTCATACTTGATGTTCTGCCCGATCTTCTGAACTTTCGGATTTTCCAACAGCGGCTTGAGAATGGCAATCGCCTCGTCTATCGGTAAGTTGCGATCACTGTCGGTGGTGTGGCCAACCGGAACATACCAGCCGGTCCCGCTGGCGGCAGATAGCGAAACTCCTACCAGTTCGGCTACCAGAGGGTCAAGCGATGTCGTCTCGGTATCAACGGCGATTTCTCTTTTCGACGACAGGTCCTTAACCAGTTTTTTCAACTCCGGAATACTGCCGACTGTTCGGTAATCGGTTTTGACTGGAGCTTTTTCAATCGACGGTAGATCAATCGCCTCCTGCGGCGGCAGAATCTCCGCCAGCAACCGATTGAACTCCATTTCCAGAAAGAACTTCTTGGCAACTTCATACTCAAGCGGACGGCGTTTCAGCTTGCCGAGATCACACTCGATCGGGACATCGGTTTTTATCGTCACCAGTTCCCTTGAGAGACGAGCGCTGTCGATCCCCTTGACCACTTTATTGCGCACCCCCTTGGCAGTAATCTGTTCATACCCTTTCAAAAGAGCCTCAAGCGATCCGTACTGCTCGAGCAACTTGTCGGCTGTCTTTGGCCCAATGCCGGGAATTCCGGGGACGTTGTCGGAAGAGTCACCCATCATGGCCAACTTGTCGATCACTTGTTCAGGATAGACGCCGAATTTTTCTTTGACTTCTTCCCTGCCCATCTTGCGCGGCTTTGACGACGCCGATGCCGGTGGATAATAGATACTGGTATGCTCGGTGACGAGTTGAAAAAAGTCTTTATCGCCGGTCATGCACCAGACATCGAAACCATCGTTCTCAGCCTTGCAGGCCAGCGTCCCGATAATATCGTCGGCCTCGTAACCGGCCATCGCAAACGATTCAATCCCCAGTACCTCGACCGCCTGATATATCCTCGGTAGCTGGGCCGCCAGTTCCTCAGGCATTTTCGCACGCGTTGCTTTGTAGCCTTCGTACATCTTATGCCGGAACGTCGGCTTGGCTGTATCAAAAACAACCGCGAGACTATCGGGCTCCTCGGTACGAAACAGCCGGAGAATTGAATTTACAAAACCATAGGTGGCCGAAGTATCTTCACCCTTGGAATTGACCAGCGGGTTACGAATGAAGGCATAAAATGCTCGATAGAACAGCGCTGAGCCGTCGATCAGGTACAGCGTCTTCCGGGGAGCCATCAGCAGTACAACCCTTTGGTGCGAATGTATTGGAGGACATCACCGCAGAGTAGATCAGCAAACTTTTCATCGGGCGCACCGCTCTCCAGTAATTTGCGGATGTCGGTCGATGAGGCGTCGATCTGGCGGCTCTCAACCACTTCGATCCGGTCGATAGGCAGACCGGATGCTTCCAGCGACGCTCTTGGATCGAACCCCGGTCGCGACCCAACCAGTATTCTTGCCGCACCCAACAGTTGTGAAGGTTGACGCCATTTGGGAAGCTCGGTC
>DAOWIM010000344.1 GCA_030640905.1 bacterium | reverse complement strand
TCGGTAGGCGGAGTTTCTGCGGTCGATCTCAGTACGATCGTGCTCAACTCAACCGAGGACTTGGAAACCGCTCTACAGTTGGGGGAGATTGATTCTGTTCAATTTCTAACGCTGAAGGAATTGCTCCTCCATGGTCTCGACTCAACAAACTTGCACTTGTTCGACCAGGTTCCCAATCTATCGTTCGTCGCCGGAACGGCTCCGGATCGCTCCGGTCTTCTTAAGGGCGAACAGACAGCGCCTTTTTTTGTTTCGAAGCCGGCCGTTCTCAGAATGTCCGGGCGGTTTACCAGCAAGTTTGATGTCGAGCTGGAACCTCAAGGGCGGAGTAGATATCAGAGTTCGCTACAACTGGAGATCAATAAGTGTCTCGAAATCTCGCTTAAGGTCAGGCGAGAATATTCTGGAGTGGAACGAATAATCGCCCGGCATCTGCGATACACGCGTCCCGATGGACGGGTGCGGGAGATCAGAGTGGGGAGTTTCTCAAATCGATTCGGTCTCGGAACTGTCTTTGGCTATCGTGGCAAGCTGCTGGATTTTGCCGAGGAGATCGGTAGCGAGTCGGTATTGTATCCCGACAACGGTGGATACAACGGCGTCTATGGTCGATTCCAAACGGGAAGTTTCAACAGTCAGGTGCTGGCCTCTCTTGTGCGTGACGACAATCATAGTCTGCGATCATTCGGAGCGATGCTCAGCCGACAATCCGGGCGGACGTCGGTTGGCTTGATCGTTGGGCAGAATCAATTGGAAAATCGAGAAACCGATGTTGCGATCAGTCGTTCTCTCTGCGGTGTCTATTTCGACGGCGACTACACAAACGGTAAGACAGCTATGGAATTGAGTCTTCAATCGGGGGAAGGTGTTGCAGCGATAGCGGCGGTGTGCGAAGGGCTACACCTGATCGGTAGCTCCGATATTCGTTACTCAGCATGGTGGTACGACCAAGCCTTGGTCGATCTGACTTCCGGCAGCAAGGCCATAAATCTGCGGCGGCAAAATGAGATCGACGAAGTGGATTTCTCGTATTCTGACAAGCGGAGCGGACAACTGGGCGGCATGCTGAAAACATCGATACCCTTGATCGAAAACGTTCGGATGTTCAACGCCGGTTTGATCGGGTTCCGCAGCAGTGATACATCGATGATTCAGTTCCTGACCGGAATCGAACGAAAAACCGGCAAGGCCTGGTCATTCCGGATAGACTATCTTAATCAGACACGTCGGCATACCTCGTCGGTTGTAGGCGGTCGCGAGATCAACCAGCGCACCCGACTGGAAACACGATTTGCCTCTGGCAAAATCTCAATGAGAAGTTATATTGCTCATAGCACTAAGACCGGTGCAAGAGATTATCTGGCAGTTTTTGCCGGTTGCCGTTACCGAACTGATAAGATGGGTACACTACAAATATGGTCAAACCTGACGCGGATTGATCCGACAACTATGGTGACAGGATACTGGTATTGGTATTTGCGTTATGGACACGAATTGATTGATGGCGTTGAACTTGGTGTGAAGATCAGCAACCGATATGACCGCCAGAAGACCGAGGCGAACTACGGAACCGTGTCGCTGGAACTGAGTGGAGTGCTGTAAGCATGCGGCAATATAGTTACATTCTAATTATCGTTGCAACAGTGATAGCGCTGTCCGCATCGGCGTTCGGTGGTTTGGTAATCAACGAAGCGATGGTCAACGAACCGGGTGGCGCAACTTCATTGGAGTGGGTCGAACTCTACAACGATGCGGCTACGCCTACCGCGTCGCTCAAGAACTACGACCTGTGGATTGGCACTACGCCGATTCGGTTCGATGAGATCGATTTTGCCCTCCAGCCCGGCGAATACTTTATCATCTGTCGTTCACTCTATGCTGCCGGTATTTCACCTGCATTTGAAAGCTATTGGGGTGATAGCTCCGGGTTCTGGGGCGATACTGAATACGAAGCATCACTGAGGACGCCGTACGATATCCCGTTTTCATTGCCCAATCCGCAGGGCATTATCGTTCTGTTCGATGGCTGGGGACAGACGATTTCGGAATTCTCATGGGATGAAACGAGCGACGATGGCTACTCGTGGGAACGACGTTCGCCCGGTGGTGTGACAATCTATCAGTCGATTGATTTTGAAGGTTCGACTCCGGGGTTTGTCAATTCGTTGACCCCTGTTGGATATGATCTGGCTTTAGAGGAGGTGCAGGTAGACCCCGCCGATGGCGACACCCGTCTCGGATTCACTCTCACCAACCGGGGGCAGGTGGTTGTGCAGAATGCGACCGTCTCGCTCCAACAAATCCTGGCCAATGGGTTTGGTGTTCCGATAGGATCGATCGACGTTCCCGACCTTGATCCGGGCTATTCTCTCTTTCTTGTAGAGACATTTGCTTTCGATGGCCTTTATGTTGATATCGAGGCGACTGTTCCAACCGATGATCGTGATCGTAACAATCTTCTGACGTTTGTTGCTACCGGTGACGACTATCCACCTCTGATTATCACCGAAGTAATGGCCGACCCGACCGGCGGACTGGTCAGCGAATGGGTTGAGATATATAACCGTTACACCGTCCCGATCAATCTGAAAAACTGGTTGATAGGTGATGAGTTGGGGCTGAGTACGATTATAGACTCTGACTTGATGATTGATCCGGGTGACTATCTTGTGCTGGCAGAAGATGCCCTGTTTTTCTTCGGCTACTACGGTCAAAGGGCCGGGGACTACATTGAGCCGACCGGTTGGAGAACTTTGAACAACGATGGCGACCTGGTTCGGTTGATCGACACCTTTGGCATTGAGGCCGACCGCTTTCAGTACGATGATGGATTTGGCGACAACTATACATGGGGTCGGAGTACTGATCTTATCGACGAAAATTTGTGGGGACGTTCACTATATGTCGACGGCACCCCCTGCGAAGAAAACGAAATAGTAGTTCAACCGAACGATTCCGGTCTGAAAGTCACGATCGTTCCCGACCATTTTGCTCCCGATGGTAACGGTATCGACGAGACAACGGCGATCACAATTGAAGCGCCGGAGACCGACCAGTATCGGATAAAGATATTTGATCGCGAGGGACGGTTGGTGCGTACGCTGGCCGACAATGAATCGTGGTTGCGGCCCGTTTATTATTGGGACGGTCGCTCCGATGGTGGTAATCGGTTGCCGCTTGGGATATACATCCTCTATGTAGAGGCGGTTGGGATTGAGTCGATCAAGAAACCGATTGTGATTGTGCGGTGACCATGCGGATATGTTTGCTTACAATTGTTGTCGTTCTGTTACATTTCGGAAGTGTCGGTGCGATAGAAGTCGAGACCGGAAGAAACACTGGCCTGGGTGGGGGTGTGTTGCTTTCGGAATCATCGGCCTCGGCGTTGCTCGCGGTACCGAGTGGTGGCATCGAACCGGGCGAAGCGAAGGTCGAGATGATCGCCACCCGTCGTTTTGAGATGAAGGACCTCGACCGGCTTTCGTTGGTCACTGCCTATAGATACAAGTCGTACACCGTTGCTTTCGGTCTTGACCAGTTTGGCTACCGTGATTTCTACGCCGAACGAACCGCCAAGCTGAACGTTTCGATGTCATACAATCGTTATTCGTTAGGGATATCTCTCTCGGGAATGATTCTTGATTTTGGCCCCGGCAAGTATGGGCAGCTTCGGGCTTCCGCTATCGGTGTAGGGGCGGCTGTTCGTACCGCCCGGTTCTACGGGGCGATCGTCATGGACAATCTGAATTCGCCGACGCCGTACGATGGCGGCCCGGTGATCAAACCGTATCACACTCTCTATTTCGAGTTTGCGAAAAGCCGGTCGTTCTCGACAGTCAGTAGAGTGACGCTGGAAGATAGCGAGAAGCCACAGTTTGGGCTGGGACAATTTATTCGTGTCTCGCGGAAAGCATCGTTGTTCTGGGGATTTGAGACCAAGCCGACAAAATTCGGCGGCGGTCTCGAAGTCAATCTCCGGAAGGGAGCGATCACCTACGCTACGAATTTCCACTCGTCACTCGGATTCACTCATCAGGTATCGCTCTCGTATCATCTTGGTGGCAAACAACCGGAGAAAGAGAAAGTCTTTTGACCGGTTCCGAACTCACCAGAGAGATGATAGAACAGCGCGAGGCAACAATACTGGCATCGTATGCCGCTCTTGCCGCACGGTCAAAAGGTAGGGTGTATGCCCAGGCCGATCATCCGTTGCGGACCGCCTTCCAGCGCGACCGGGATCGGATCATCCATTCGGCAGCGTTCCGTCGGATGGAATACAAGACACAGGTTTTTATTCCACATGAAAAAGATCACTACCGCACGCGACTGACTCACACTATCGAAGTTGCCCAGATCAGTCGCACGATTGCCCGTAACTTGCGTCTTAACGAAGACCTCGCCGAAGCGATTGCGTTGGTGCACGACCTGGGGCATACGCCGTTCGGTCATGCCGGTGAGGATGTTCTCGACGATCTATTGAAAGAGGTCGGCGGGTTTAATCATAACCGTCAGTCGTTGCGGGTAGTCGATCTGCTGGAACAACACTACGCCGATCATCCGGGGCTCAATCTCTCCTACGAAGTGCGGGAAGGGATTGTTAAACACGAAACCAAAGTGACGGTGATCCATCCGGAATTTGCAACCGACGAGCAACCGACACTGGAAGCTTCGATTGTCGATATCGCCGATGAAATTGCATACAACTCGCACGACATTGATGACGGTCTCTCATCTGGTATTATCAATCTCGATGATCTCAAACAGATACCGATCTTTGCGCAGACCGATTCTGACCGCTACGGATCACTCCGACGTGTACTTGATCTGATGGTGACCGATGTTATCGGCGAAACGAGACGACGGCTGGATACACACAAGATCAAATCGCTTGATGATGTGCGCCGATGTAGCAACAAACTGTGCGGCTATTCTACAGAGATGGCGCCGGCTGTTTCTGAGATCAAGGATTTCCTTCGGACCAATCTTTATAGCACAGAGCATCTGGTTACATTGACCGAGTGGGCGGGGGAGATAATCCGGTTATTGTTTGCGGCGTTCTGCGATGATCGGACGCTGATGCCATCGCGTTACCGGGCGATGCTTGAGGAAGAGCGCGTTGAGATTGTTGCCGCCGATTACATTGCTGGAATGACCGACCGCTACGCCACCGAGAAGTATGAACAACTGAGAAGACGGTAGGGGTGGGTGGCGGCGTGAATTTTTGATTTACATAGGTCGAACGCCGGGATGAGATAGATAAGGGAGATTGGGATGACTAAGAAAAAGTATATGATAATCTCGGGTACCATTTTTGGTCTGGTTGCCTTGCTGCACTTGGCAAGATTAGTGTTTGGATCGCAAATCTTGATAGACGGATGGATTGTTCCTTTCTGGCTCTCGTGGGGTGGACTTGTAGGCTCAAGTGTGCTTGCTATTTGGGCATTTTGGCGGACAATGAATGACACATCAGATAGCAAATAAGGTGAACCAGATCAGTAGATCAGATTGCAAGCAACCTAACCCACAAGATTTTTGAAAGTGAGATAAGTTATTTTGCGCTGGTTTCTGACTTATTTAGTGGTCCCTTTTGCAGTTTTCAACATTCTATTTGCTCATTCGGCACTTGTCTGGTACTTTCGGAGGTGTTCGGGTTTCGTCCACTGGTGGGGTGGGTACTTAATAGACAAGAGAGTGCCCACGCGGAAGAAGATATCTCGATATTTCGTGAATCTCATATTGGGTTATAGCGTAATTGCCCTACCTTGGTTAATTACAGCCCTTTTTCACTATATGTTTTAAATGGGGTCCAATAGCATAGGTGACCCACCCCTTGGGGCTTGTTGAGAAACCCTGGTTTTTGGTTCGTTCATTCGGTAGTTACCAAACTCGGTATTAATTGTGAGCGACGGCTGCCCGATTCATTCAGAAGGCACCGAATCGCATCTATGAT
>DAOWIM010000173.1 GCA_030640905.1 bacterium | reverse complement strand
GGCCATTTCAGCCCTTCCGTTAATTAAAAGCATTATTTGCCAACTCCGCGTAGCGGCGGGCTTTATGTCCGCCGTAGGTTGGCGGGAGACAAGCCCCCGCTCTACGCGAGTTCTATTAGTCGCCTTCTGGGACAACCTCTGGACATGTGCCGGTCATAAAATACTTAAATCAAACGTGCCTGTCTAAATCAGGCGTGCCTGCCTTTTACGCTGTCAGGAACTGGTGCATTGAGCGAGCGGCTTTGCGCCCATCGCCCATCGCCAGAATAACTGTCGCGGCACCGGTGACAACGTCACCAGCCGCCCAGACACGGTCTTTCGATGTCTTCATCGTTTCCGGGTCAACCTTGATCGTTCCACCGCGGCCCGTTTCCAGGCCGGGAGTCGTGGCAGCAATCAGCGGGTTGGGGCTGTTACCAATAGCACAAACGACTGCATCCGCCGGCATGATAAAGTTGGAACCTTCCATCGGCACGGGACGACGGCGACCGGAAGAATCGGGTTCACCGAGCTCCATTCGCAGACATTCGATCTCCTTGACCCAGCCGTTCTCATCACCGATATACTTGACCGGATTGGTTAGGAAATCGAAGATGACTCCTTCCTCCTCGGCGTTTTCGACCTCCTCCAGACGGGCGGGAAGTTCCGCGCGTGACCGGCGATAGATGATCCTCGATTCGGCACCAAGGCGAAGCGCCGTGCGGGCACAGTCCATCGCAACATTGCCACCACCCATCACCATCACCCGCTTGTGCTCCTTGATCGGTGTGTGGTATTCGGGAAAAAGGAAACCTTTCATCAGGTTCATGCGGGTCAGGTATTCGTTGGCCGAATAAACGCCGTTGAGATTTTCGCCGGGCAGATCCATAAACCAGGGCAGACCCGCCCCGGAGCCAACGAAAACCGCATCATATTCGTCGAGGATACTGTCAACCGTTCTGGTCTTGCCAACGACAAAATCAGTCACCAACTCAACACCGAGGGCACCGAGATAATCAACTTCGCGCTGCACAATTGCTTTGGGCAAACGAAATTCCGGAATACCATAGATCAGCACCCCACCCATTTTGTGGAGAGCTTCAAATATCGTAACTTCGTGACCGAGTTGAATGAGATCACCGGCAACGGTCAGACCAGCCGGTCCGCCACCAACCACGGCGACTTTCTTGCCGGTCTTCGGGACTTTTTTCGGAATCTCGATTTTTCCCTGCGCTGCCTCCCAGTCGGCGATGAACCGTTCGAGGCGACCAACCGCGATCTGTCCTCCCTTCTTGACCAGTACGCACGTTTCCTCGCACTGCTCTTCCTGAGGACAAACACGACCACAGACAGCCGGCAGACAGTTTTTCTCTTTCATTATCTGAATGCCACGTGAAAAATCACCTTCGGCAATCGCTTTGATGAAACCGGGGATATTGATTTCGACCGGACAATTGTCAACACACTTCGGTTTTGGGCATTGGATACAGCGCTTGGCTTCTTCAATCGCCAGAGCAGCCGGATAACCAAGGGCCACTTCGCCAAAATTGTGAGCCCGCACTTCCGGGGCCTGCTTGGGCATCGCCCGCCGGTTCAGATCGAGCGGCTTTTTCTTTTTCTTCTTTTTTTTCGGATCAACCATACTACTTTTCCTGAGCTCTCAGACGATGTTCTTCGCACCTGCTTGTCCTCAGTGGGACAACCTCTTCTCTCATATAAGTCTTCCGCCGTTGCAGAAGTTCATCCCAGTTGACCTGGTGACCGTCAAAATCGGGACCATCAACACACGCAAACTTGGTCTCCTCTCCAATCGAGACACGACAGACACCACACATACCGGTACCGTCAATCATGATCGGATTGAGACTCACCCACGTGTCGATCTCCATCGGACGGGTGACATCCGAACCACGTTTCATCAGGAACGTGCAACCGTTGATAATAACCCGGTCCGGTTTTTCGTCGATATCCTTCAGAATATCAGGCAGACGACTAATATGCCCCTGGTATCCTTTGGTACCGTCACGCGTAATCTGAATTGCCTTGTCCGAGACAGCCTTGAGACGCTCTTCCCAATAGAAAAGATAAGAACTACGCCCCTCGACCAGCGTGATAACGCGATTACCTTTCTCTTTGAGGGCGCGGGCGATTGGGAACATACTGCCAATCCCGTAACACCCGCCAACACATAGAACAGTACCGTACTTTTCGATTTCGGTAGCGTTTCCAAGCGGACCAACCACCGTGGGGATCGACGTTTCTCTTTGAAGGGCAGCCAGCCTGTTGGTGGTGCTGCCGATATTCATGAATATCACAGTGATCGTACCCAAGTCCTTATCCCAATCGGCGATTGAAAGAGGAATACGTTCCCCCTCTTCCTCGGCCCGCAGGATTACAAACTGGCCCGGCTGAGCTTCGCGGGCCACGTTGGGCGCCTCCAGTGTCAGGAGGTGCATGTTGGGCACAATCATTCGGCTTGCAACTACCTTAAACATTCTTCTTCCTTATCTTTACCGGCTGCGGATTGGC
Organism: bacterium; assembly: GCA_030640905.1. GTDB lineage: Bacteria > Zixibacteria > MSB-5A5 > GN15 > FEB-12 > DAOUUR01. The sequence goes on along the minus strand of DAOWIM010000173.1, from coordinate 3,880 downwards.
CTTTAGTGATTCTCCCTGGGGCAGGACCACAAAAAGTGTCCCGGGAGCCTGCTCTTTGGCTATACGTATCGGCCAGACTTTCTTGAAATCGGCAGCCGTTACGGTCACATGGTCACCATCGGAAAGCTTCGCGCGTCGAGCATCATCGGAGTTTACTTCAACGACACCCTCTCTGAAGATAGCGCGGGAGCCATCAACCCAGGTGGAGAGAGCCATCCCGCGATAGACATGCTCAACAGCACAGGCACTGAGCATGAACGGGTAGCTCTTGTCGGCTTTTTTCGCCGCTGACTTCTTACCGCCACTAACAACCATCTCGCTCTTGACGGTGATCGTCTGTGGCTTGCGGGCAGGTCTCTCGAAAGTTCGTAGCCCTGGAACGACTGTTGACATTTCCTTGTGGATATCAGCCGCACTCTTGTAGTCGAACCCTGAGACACCCATCTTCTTTGCAATGCGACACAGAATCTGCCAGTCGGGTAGAGCCTGACCTTTCGGTTCAACCGCCTTGCGCACGCGCTGGACTCGTCCTTCTCCGTTGAAGAACGTACCGTCGGCTTCGGTAAACGCAGCCGCCGGGAGATCAAGATCAACTTTGCGGCTCGCCTCGGCAGCGTAGAGATTCTGTGAGATCACAAAATCGGCCGCCGGAGCATCGCCGTTGGGCGCGTTCTCTCCTATAAGGTAAAGAACCTTCAGCTTCTTACCTCCAAACAGTGCACCGCCTTGCTTGCTCGGCTTGTATGCTGGAAGCTTGACGCCCCACGTTTTTTTCAACTCACCAGCCCTCTTAGCATTGTTTGATGCCATCGCGCCGGGCAGGAGTTCGGGATAGGCGCCCATCATAAGCGACCCGATCAGATTGTTCTGAACCGGCAATGGCAGGATACCGGCCCCGACGTTCCCAGCCAACTCATCAATCAACGTGAGGATTCGAGCACTGCTGTCAAACTGCAGGAACTCTGAGCCGACCAGAACGACCGATGACTTTGCCTCTTTCAACAAGCGCGCAATCATCGCCAGATCATCTTCAGTACCGGTTTTCTTCTTCGCATCAGTTTTCTTTGCCGATAGTTTGACCAACTTCTGAAGGGTAGCTACTTCATCACCCGGTAACGGTTGCACCCACTTGTCGGCCAGAAGGCTGAGGTTGTGTTGACGGGGATGAATACTCAGAATCTTCGCGCCGTTATTCATCGCCCGTCGAATCTCAACACCAACAACGGAGCGACCAAAACGGGACTCAAGCCCAACACATAGAACAACCGATGCTTTCGCAACTTCAGAGAGCGGGGTCGCTTTCTGCACAAGATTGAGATAGGCGTTGAATCCCGACCCGTAGAATGTGCGGGCCGATGTATCTATATTGTGCGAACCCAGAGCAACACGAACAAATTTCTGAGCGACGTACAAGTCTTCGTTGGTGCAATTGGGCGAAATCAGGATGCCGGCTTCATCGGGTCCACATTCGGCAAGAATCTCTGCCACACCCGCGATAGCGTTATCCCATGATATATCAATGCCAACATCTCCGGCATTCTTCTGCGGAGCTAACAAACGCTGGTGCCCATTGACCACCTCGGATATACAGAAGCGACCCCGCACGCACAACTGGCCGTTGTTCACCGGATCATCAAGTACCGGTAAGCTGCCGATGATTCGATTCTCTTTCACCTGCAGGCGCATTTGACAGCCGACCCCGCAGAATGAACAGGTAGTCACTTCTTCTCGATCCGGCTTACCTTCCCACTTGCGATCTTTCTCGGAGAGGGCGCCGGTCGGACATACTGAAACGCAGGCGCCACAGAACTCGCACCCGGCTTCAACATGGGTGCGGCCGTAGGCCGGTCCGATTACGGTCTCGCGACCACGGTAATTGAAAGCCAGCACATTGGCAGTGCGAATCTCCTGACACATCCGAACACAGCGACCGCAGAGAACGCACAGGTTGTAATCGCGATCAAAGAACGGGTCTTCCTTCTCAACTCGGTTGTTTCGGTAGTAGATCGGATACTTAATCTCTTTGATGTCCAGCTTCTCGACAACATCCTGCAGTTCGCATTGACCGTCGTTGGGACAGTACCGACACCCGGTAGTCACTCCAGCCTTGCGCACCGTTCCCATAAACGCGCGACATTCTTCTGTCTCGGGACAGATCAGACAACTGGAGGTATGTTCGCTCATAAAGAGTTGAAGTATCTCGGTACGAACGGCGTTGAGTGCGGAGGTATCGGTACGGATAATCATGCCGTCACTCACCGGTGTGGTGCAGGCGGTGGGAAAATTGCGGAATCCTTCCACCTCCACAATACATAACCGACAGCCACCGTGAGGTGTAAGTTCCTTGTGGGCGCAGAGAGTCGGGATGTAGATGCCATTCTCTTCGGCTGCCTTCAGGATCGTGAGGTCCGCCGCAACCCGGTATGGCTTATTGTTGATAGTAATCGTCAGTTTTGCGTCTTTTTTTGTCATGATACGCTCCGTTTCGATCTGATGACGATCGCGTTGCCGGCCAGAGGATCAAAACGACAGACCTCGTAACAGGCTTTGCATTTGATACAGCGCATCTCATCAATACTGTGCAGTTCCGACTGTGCCCCGCTGATGGCATCGGTCGGACAGACGCTGATACATTGCTGGCAACCGTTGCATTTGTCAGGTTCGATAACATACTCGACCAGCTCCTGACAAACCGCCGCCGCACAGTGATTCTCTTTCACATGCGCCAGATACTCCGAGCGGAAATGACGCAGAGTCGTCAGCACCGGATTGGGAGCTGTCTGACCCAAACCACAGAGCGAAGCCCGAGCTACCGTCTCCGCCAGGGTTTGAAGCTTGGCAAGATCTTCCGACTGACCCTGACCTTTGGTAATTCGTTCAAGTATTGTAACCATGTGCCAGGTGCCAACCCGACAGGGCACGCACTTGCCACACGATTCTTTTTGCGTAAAGTTTAGAAAATAGAGCGCCAGATCAACCGCGCAGGTATCCTCATCCAAGACGATCATCCCGCCCGATCCCATAATCGAACCGGCAGCCGTCATCGACTCATAGTCCACCGAAATGTCCAGCGATTCCTCCGAGAGGCATCCACCCGAAGGACCACCAGTCTGAACACCCTTGAACCGTTTCCATGAACCGCCGCCGATATCTTCGACAATCTCTCGCAGTTTGATACCAAGTGGAACTTCGATCAGTCCCCCCCGGCGAATTGATCCCACCAGTGAAAAAGTCTTGGTGCCGTAATTTCCCTGCACACCAAATCCCTGATACCACTTGTATCCGTTACGTAGAATGTTCGGCAGAGTGCCAAGCGTTTCGACGTTGTTGATGATCGTCGGCTTGCCATACAGACCAGAGACAGCCGGGAACGGCGGACGTGAACGCGGCATGCCGCGACGTCCTTCGATACATGCAATCTGCGCGGTCTCTTCGCCACACACAAACGCGCCGGCGCCCTCTTTGATAGTGATGTCGAAATCGAACCCGCTCCCGAGGATATTCTCCCCAAGCAGATCGCACTCGCGAAGTTGTTCGATACCACGACGCAATCGGGCAATTGCCAGCGAGTAGTCCGAGTTGATATATATCCAGCCCTTTGAGGCGCCAATAGCAAAACCTGCGATCATCAACCCTTCGAGCACCGCGTGCGGGTCGCTCTCGATCAACGAACGATTCATAAACGCTCCGGGGTCACCCTCCGAGACGTTGCAGATCATGTATTTCTGATCGGCCTCAATGCTCCGGCATATTTCCCATTTCTTGAATGTTGGGAATCCCGCACCGCCACGTCCTCTCAAGCCGGCTTCTTTGACTTCACCGATTACCGCCGGGGCTCCCATCTCAAGCGCCTTCTTCAACCCGAGGTAACCATCGTTGG
>DAOWIM010000284.1 GCA_030640905.1 bacterium | reverse complement strand
AATTCTCCGTAATTGGTAACAAAATTGACCATCACCTGGTCGGTAAAAGTAGTCTCCCGAATAACGAGGAAACGGGCATATCCGGTATGTTTGACAACATCGTAAACCGGCAGCGAATGATCGCGCACGAACTGACGCACGGTCGCGACGATTTCATTGGCGAGTTCCGATTGCAGGTAGCAGGCTTTGAGATCGAACACTTCATCAAACGCTCCCTTTCGGTGCAGCCCGAGCGTGAAGCTATCGTCGTCGGCGGTGTGAAACGAAAATTCCATCTTGTTACGGTAGCGGAATTGGTCCGGTGCGGGGATTGTTTCGTGTACTCTCACATCGGGCAACCCGGCCAGACGTTCCATACAGTCACCGACCTGTTTGGTTTTGTAGTGTAGTTGGCGTTCGTAGCTGAGGTCCTGCCAGGCACAACCGCCACAGCCACCAAAGTGCTCGCAGGGGGCTTCGGCGCGGTCGGATGATTTCTTGATAATGTCCAGCACCCGTGCCTGATCATGACGTGGTTTGCTGCGTGTGATCTCGGCGGTGACTCGTTCACCCGGTAGACCGGCATCAAGAAAGACGACTTTGCCATCGTTGTGGGCTACAGCTTTGCCATCGAAAGCAAGATCAACTATATCTACTTCAATTTGTTTTCCCATTTTATCTCCGCCGGTAGGACCGAATCATTGGACATCATTGAGGAGTTTGAGTGCGAGAAACCCGAGGACGAGGAGGACTACAAACGCGATAGCGAGGAAATTGAAATACCGGTCAATCCATTCCTGGATTCTTGAGCCATATCTTTTGTAGAGCAATCCGATCAGACCGGCGACAACAAAGAACCGGAGCGAACGACCGATAGTCGATGCGACCAGAAAAGGAATCAACGCCATTTTGAAAAAACCGGCGGCAATGGTGAAGACCTTGTACGGGATCGGCGTGAAGCCAGCAACGCCGACCGCCCACGGTCCGACTTTTACTCCCCAGAGTTCTTTTTCGTTGAACCAGAATTGCGCCTGTGAGAGCAGTTCCTGAGGCTCAGTTCCAGAGAGTGAGGCGGTCAGGCCTAACATTCTCTCCCCGATCAACTCAAAAGCGCTGTGTCCTATCAGATAGCCCAGCAGGCCGCCAACGACCGATCCCACTGTACAGACCAGCCCAAACTTAAACCATTTGCGGTGCGATCCCATGCACAATGCTATCAACAAGGCATCGGGTGGGACCGGGAAAAAGGATGCCTCGGCCAGCGCCAGGCTGAACAATGCAGTCAGACTGTGTGGCGATTCACTCCACTTAAGCACCCAGTCATAGAGCGCGCGCGTCCATCTTAGGGGTGTTTTGATCAGTTTAAGCATAGCAGTCCCGTGTTCACTTCTGGTTGTCGTTATCGGGTTGAGTCTTCTCCAGCTTCAGCCGGATCAGGCGGTTTTCCTGGCGTTCCAGTACGGTGATGTGAAGGTCGGCTATGACGGCGTGCTCATCCTGTTCGGGTATATGGCCCAGCCGATGAATGACCAACCCAGCTAACGTCTCCGCTTCGTCTTCCGGCAGACGGCTCTTGAGCAGGTCGTTGATATCACCCGGCCAGACCGCGCCGTCGGCATAGGCAACCGTATCAGAATGTTTTACCAGCGGCGGTTGTTCTTCGTCGTACTCGTCCTGTATCTCACCAACAAGTTCTTCAAGAATATCTTCCAGGGTGATGATTCCGGCGGTGCCACCAAACTCATCAAGCACAATCGCCATATGGTTTTTCTTGCGCTGGAATTCATCAAGCAACTTTGACAGCGGCATTGAGTCCGGTACAAACATCGGCTTACGAATCATATCGGAAAGGATTATCAACTCCGGGTCGGTCTGCTGGAGAATCAAGTCCTTGGTGTAAAGGATACCGACGATGCGATCAAGGTTACCTTCAAAAATCGGGAACCGGCTGTAGCCTTCCTCGACAATCGTGCGAGTGATCGTCTCGTGGGGCGCATTCAAATTGATCCCCACCACTTCGGTACGTGGTGTCATTGCGCGACGGACAGTGGAGTCGGCAAAATCAAAAACCGACCTGATCAGTTTCTCCTCGGTGGCATCAAAGACACCTTTTTTCCGACCATCGAGAATCATCTGGTTAATCTCTTCTTCGGTGATCGGAGATTCTCCCGCCTGTTTTCTAATACCGATCATGCGGACAAACAAATTGGCGCTCCGGCTGAGCAGGCCGGCAAACACGGCCGTGATTTTGATAAAGAGGGTCATCGGACGGGCTACCATACGAGCGTACCGTTCCGGTTGCGAGAGAGCGACATACTTTGGAACCAACTCGCCTATCACGACCGAGACGGCGGTGATACCGGCAGCTACCGCAACGACGGCAATGCCGGTGGCCGTTTCCGAGACAAGGGAGATCGACACGCCCGAGAGAAAATCCTGGAGGCGGTTAACCAGAGTGGCGCCACCAAAGACCCCAGCAACGGTGCCCATCATTGTAATCCCCACCTGCACGGTGGCAAGAAACCTGTCCGGGTCACGGTGGATTTTCTCAGCGGCCGCCGCGCCGGTTTTGCCATCTTCAATATCCTGTTTCAATTTGCTGCGTCGGCTGGCGATCAGCGAAAACTCCGACAGAGCGAAGAATCCATTGGCCACGATTAACGCAAAAATAGCCAGCAGCTCTATGTACGGGGATGTCTCCATCTATGCCCGGTTCTCTCTTGGCGTCGGGTAGAGAATGTCGTTTGGTTTGGGTTTCAAGCTAAGGATGCCCGGCATAATAGGCTGACTGAGTATGAAGCTCGTGGAGTTTCGCTACTCGTTTTTCAACGGGAGGATGTGTTGAAAAGAGAGAGGCCAGCCCCTTTCCTGAGAGCGGATTGGCGATCATCAGGTGAGCGGTGGCTGGTTGCTGATCAAGATTGAGTCGAACAGGCGCTTTGTGCAACTTCTCCAGTGCCGAGGCAAGCTGTATGTACTTACCGGTCAACTGGCCGGAACGGGCGTCGGCTTTGTATTCACGTTGCCTTGAGATAGCCATCTGAATTATCATTGCCGCCAGTGGTGCGACGATAGCAGCGACTATCAGGCCAAGTCCCCCGCCACGGTCGTTGCTACGGCTGTACCCTCCAAAAATCGCGCCCCAACGGGCAATGGAGGCCAGGATGCCGATAGCTCCGGCAAAGGTAGCGGCGATTGTACCGATCAACATATCACGATTGAGAATATGCGCGATCTCATGACCGATCACGCCTTCGAGTTCATCTTCATCAAGGATTTCCAGGATGCCCTCGGTTACGGCAATAACGGCATGCTCAGCGTTACGCCCGGTGGCAAAAGCGTTGGGAGCTTTGCTGGGAACAATGCAAACTTTCGGCGTTGGCATCATAGCCTCGGCAACAATTTTACGGACAACGCGAAACAGACGGGGATGATCCAATTCGGTTACTTCACGAGCGCGATAGATTTTCAGGATAATTCGATCCGAGAACCAGTAGCTGCCGACATTCATCACCACGGCTAACACAAAGGCGAGAACCATCCCGCCCTGGCCACCCACCAGATAGCCAACCCACATAAACAGGGCCATCAGGATAATCATCATCAACGAGATTTTCAGGCTATTCATCGTCTATTGTCCTCTCTCGCCAATAAGTCGAATTGGACGCAAAAGGTCAACAAGTTCCGTTATCAGGCAAATCGTTGAATTAACGAGAAAAGTCCACCAGTTCGACAGCACGGATTCTCAAGCAATAGATGCATCCACCGGTTCAGCGGATGCGCTTGCGTTTGCCACGTCCAAATGTCATTTTTTCGGCCGGAGCTTCCTCGACTGGAGCAGTATCAACCGGAGAATCATCAACGGCAGCATTCTCTGCCGGAGCTTCCTCGGCTGGAGCATTGTCAACCGGAGAATCGTCAACGGTAGTATTCTCTACCGGAGTTTTAGCTTCTGCAGGCGGTGTCTCGACGGCCTCTTCTTTTTTCTCAGCGGGTGGCTCGTCGGCCTTCTTATCAAGTTTAGCCTTCAGGGCGGCGCCTTTGCGTACCCGTGAACGACCGTATACCACCGGCGGAGCTTCTGGCTCCGGTGCAGCTTCCGGTTCAGGGGCTGGGGCTTCTGGCTCGGGTGTGGTTTCCGGCTCAGGGGTCGGCTCCGGCTTCGCATCCGCTACCGGCGTCTCAGGTTCAGGAAGTAGAATTGGTGGTGGCGTGTTCTCCGGACTGCTGACCACATCTTTTGGTGTCGGCTCGATTTGGTCTATTGCCGGTGGCGTTTCTTCGATGGCTGGCGGTTTGGTTTGCTCCATTCGGGGGACACGTCGTTCAATCTTGACGACAGGCCGACGCGGTTCCGGCTTGGTCGGTTCCGGGGCTTTATCGCTCTGGTCGAGTACGTCCAGTTGCGAAGTTGGTTTGGTCTGTTGACGTCGCGTGCTTTCTCTCGGCGGGCGGGAGGAGGGGCGACGCTCGGTGGTCCGAATTGAGGATCGTTTTCGAGTGGGCGTCGAGGACGGACTCTCACTGGTTGGTGGAATCGTCGGCATGGTTCCCGATTCGATCTCAAGACCGGAGGCTGGAAGGTTGGAGTCGATTGCAAACGGCGAGGGGGCTGAGCTCTCCGCGGCTCGACTCTTTCGCGTTACCGGCGTCTTTGGTTGTGTGCGGCTGTCGGTTCGCGTTGTGCGTCTTCCTCGTGTAGTTGTACCAGTAGAACCGGAAGAAACTGGACTCTTACGATCACGTCGCTCGACCGGACGGCCCGGTCTGGTATCGGGACGGTCACCGCGACGTTCGCGATCTCCTCGTCCGGTGCGAGTAGTCGCTGCTCGTTTCGATACGGTACGCGTACGAACTTTGACTGTCTTGAGGTCAAACGTCTGACCAATCACCACCGCTCCGACAGCGTCGCCCCAGACGTTGAGAGCGGCCCGAAGGCGATCAATCAGTATTACTTCCGCAAGTATAATTGTTGCAAACACCGCTCCGGCGGTCATGTCGCCCAGGCCAAGAGCGCCAAAGATAGCAACCAGTGCGGCTGTTCCAACCAGTGGTAAGCCGGCTGTACCTATTGAGAGGAGCGCAATACCGAGGCCAATGCCAAGCCACTGGAGAATCGAAAGCTCGATTGAACCGGAGTGCACCAGATAGCCGGCAGTGATAATCGCAAACATGGCGGTTGCCCCAAAATTCAGGATCGTTCCGAGCGCAGGTACGGTGGAGCCGGTTCTTTCATCGATTCCAGCGCGGGTAGTAACGGCTTCATATGTAAAGGCCAGGTTTTTCGAAGATGACGAGGTCGCAAAAGCGGTCAGCATGGCTGGGCCGATTCCTCCAACAAAACAGCCAAGTGGTTTACGGCCAAGATATACGAGCGTTAACGAAAGGAATATTCCTCCAAACAGTACCGTGGCCAACAGGACAGAAAGGAGTAGCGAACCCGATCCTCCCCCGAGAAACGACAGGCCGTTCACCCCAACATTGCTACCCACTATTGCTATCAGACCGATTGGAGCCAGACGCAACATGAAGGCGGTCAGTTTTGTCAGGACCGAGTTGGATTCCGAAAAGAAATTGAGGATCAGGGCCGATTTCTTGGTAACACTTATCAGCGCGCTACCAAGCAAAATGGCAAATAAGATTATATACAGGTACTGTCCGCTAAACATGCTGGAGAGCAGTCCGGTTGCGTAAAACCTGTCCTGAAACTCGGTATCCAAAACCGGCTGCGTTGATTGCAACTGGTTGGTGATCGTTACTGTGCTCAGGTCCGCCTGTGGGGCCACCGCCAACGATACAATCGCTCCGATGCCTACAGCGACCAGTCCGATAACCAGAAAATACAGACCACTCTTGCCAACCAGTCGCCAGAGTTTGCGGTGATCGCCGATAACCGAGAGGCCGGTCACAATGCTGGTGAGGATAAGTCCAAAGGTCAGGGCCGCCAGCAGGCTTAAGTATATGTTACCTATTACCTGAAATACCGGGGCCAACCCCGGAAGGAAATATCCCAGAAGCCCCCCGATTCCGATTGCTGCAATCAGCAGGACGGCAATCAGGCCGGTTGATTGGCTGGTGTCGTCTGCTTTCTTCTTAGTTCTAACTACTTTTTTTCTCAATATTATTCTCCATT
>DAOWIM010000244.1 GCA_030640905.1 bacterium | reverse complement strand
GATTTCACTATGAAGGTAGCGAACACGCACGCCCATCCGCTTCATGTAGTCTGTCAGGTCTTCGGACATTCGCTTGGTCAGGGTGGTCACCAGGGTCCGCTCCCCTCGGGCAGCCCGTTGCCGAACCTGTTCCAGCAGATCGTCCACCTGGTTGCCAAGCGGCTTGATCGTAATTTCCGGATCAAGCAGACCGGTTGGGCGGATCACCTGATCAACAACGACTCCTTCGGAATGCTCCAACTCATACTCTGCAGGTGTAGCCGAGATAAATATCTTCTGTCTGGTTAGAGCCTCCCACTCGTCAAAATAGAGCGGACGGTTATCAAGAGCGGATGGCAAACGGAAACCGTGCGTAACTAACGTTTCCTTGCGACTGCGATCACCGGCAAACATCCCTCGAATCTGCGGCACAGACTGATGTGACTCGTCTATGATCGTCAGGAAATCATCGGGGAAAAAATCAATCAGAGTATAAGGTCTCTCCCCGGCCTGACGCCCTGAAAGATGACGGGAATAGTTCTCCACGCCGGTGCAGTATCCAATCTCCTGCAACATCTCAAGATCATACTTGGTACGGCCCTCCAGTCGCTGAGCTTCCAGAAGTTTGTCCTCGGACCGGAATTTCTCAAGCGTCTCACCCAACTCTGCCTTGATCAATTTGATGGCGCGCTTCAGCGCTGGTTTGGAGGTAATAAAGTGCTTGGCCGGGTAGATTGCAATTTTGGGGCGTTCTTTGAGTACCTCGCCGGTGAGTGGATCAATCTCTGATATCCGTTCGATCATGTCACCGTAGAACTCGACACGAAATGCGTTCTCGTGGTACGATGGTATCAGTTCGAGCGTATCCCCGCGCACCCGGAACTTCCCCCGGGAGAAATCAATATCGTTGCGTCGGTAATGGATGGCAATGAGCCGCCGGATTACTTCGTCGCGGTCCGCTTCCTCCCCCGCTTCCAGAAAAAGAAGCTGCCGTTTGTATTCTTCCGGTGAACCGAGTCCATAAATGCAGGAGACCGAGGCGACGATTATGACATCATCCCGCTCCAGAAGCGAGGCGGTCGCACGGAGACGCAACCGGTCAATATCGTCATTCATGGCGGTATCTTTTTCAATGTAGGTGTCGGTGGTCGGCAGGTAGGCTTCGGGCTGGTAGTAATCGTAGTAGCTGATAAAAAACTCAACGGCGTTATGTGGGAAAAACGCTTTGAATTCACCATAGAGTTGCGCCGCGAGAGTCTTATTATGAGAAATCACCAGCGTAGGCCGCCGACACTGCGCAATAACATTGGCAATGGTAAACGTCTTACCCGAACCGGTCACCCCCAGCAAAGTCTGGTGCCCTCGTCCCTGCTCTAAGCCCTCCACCAACTCCCTAATCGCCTGAGGCTGGTCGCCCTTCGGTTTGAAAGTTGAATTGAGGCGAAACTCTGGCCGGGTCGCTGTCTTTGAATCACTCATTGATCGTATCCTAATCTACCTGAATAACGATTGACCTGTCAATATATCCAATTGCGGGCCAGCAGCCAAACGGTATGAGAAAACTCGACCGCCAAACCGGCAATTAAAATGGAACCAGGCCTTCACTGACCGGTGTAAGGACCATGCCGACAGTCATTTGACGCTTGTTTGAAAGAATTGGCTTGACAGTCCGTGTAAATATGTTAGTATTATTGGCTTAACTGGAATTGGACGTTTAAATTGGAATCGGAGGATTACTAAATATGTATGCTGTCTTCAAGCTATCGGGTTTTCAGTATCAGGCCGAAGAAGGAGCACTTGTAAAAGTGCCTTTCCAGGACACTGAGAAAGGCACAAAATTCGACATTAATGAGGTCATGCTGATCAGTGACGACAAAGAGACCCTGACCGGAAGACCTTTTGTTACCGACGCCAAAATCGAAGCCGAGGTTGTCGACAACGGCAAGGACGACAAAGTCGAGATACGCGTGTACAAACGCCGCACTAAGTATCATCGCAGTATGGGTCACCGACAGGATTTTACCGAGATTCGCATCAACAAGATAGTGGTACCGAAAGCCTAATTGTTGCAGGTGGTTGCTTTGACCCAAAGAGCACGGACAGCTCTCCTGACCCTCGCATTACTGCTGCTTGGCACAGGTCTGCTTCAGGCACAAGCCGAGTATAACATAGTCGGCGTTGAAGTCGAGGGCAACAAGGGCGCCTCGCGATCCCTGATCCTGGGGGTAGCCTCGGTAGCTAAAGGCACCCCGCTGACTCCCACTGCCATCAGCGAAACCATCTCCCGCCTCTACGGGCTGGGACTTTTCTCTGATGTCCGGATCGAAGCTGAGGAGACCGACGGCGGCCTGAAGGTCTATATCATTGTCGAAGAGTTGCCCAAACTAACCGGCCTGGAATTTACCAACAACGACAAAATTGATTCCGACGATCTCAAAGAAAAACTCAAGCTCGGTGTCGGCGGATATATCTCGCCATACCTGGTCCACGCCAAAGCTCAAAAGATCCGAGATATCTACTCCGAGAAGGGGTACTTCCAAGCCGAAGTTGACCATACTCTTGAGTACAATTCCGATTCCTCCGAGGCCATTCTCACCTACCGGATCACCGAACGTTCCAAGGTCAAGGTCGAAAAGGTTGTTGTTTCCGGTAATGTTGCTGTGGAAGCCGGTGACCTGATCAAGAAGATGCGTAACCGCAAACGCGGATTTCTTAAGACTTCCAATTTTGCCCAAGACAAGTACGAAGAAGACCTTGAGAAGGTGATCGCCGAACTTCACCATCTGGGCTATATTGATGCTTATCTGATTTCCGATTCGATGACCATCGACTCCACCCGCAACCGCATGACCATATTTCTCGAAGTTTACGAAGGCCCCCGCTACTACTTCGGGAAGACTGAATTGAGTAATAACGATATCCTCGCCACCGACATATTAAAGCGCACGCTGAAATTCTCCGAAGGTGACGTCTTCGATGAAGAGAAATATGAAGAATCAATCATGGAGTTGTACACAACGTATCAGGAAATCGGCCACCTTCATGTTCAGGTTTTTGATGAACGCACTACTCGAGCCGACTCCATCATCGACATTTCGTATGATTTCACCGAGGGTCTACCCTCGCATATCAATCTGGTCAAAATAATCGGTAACACCAAAACCAGAGACCACGTTATCCGGCGAGAGATATCGGTGCTTCCCGGCCAGGTATTCAATCGATCGCTGTTGCTTCGTTCTGTTCGCGACGTGATGGCCCTCAACTATTTTGCCAACGCCCTGCCGACACCGGTCCCGACTGCCAGCGGTGATGTCGATATTGAATTTGAGGTCGAGGAAAAACAGACCGGCCAGGTCTCGGCGGGAGCCGGCTACAACAGCCAGGACAAAGTTGTGGGTAACCTCGGAATGGGCATCCCCAATTTTCGGGGAACCGGCCAGAGCCTGAATTTCAATACTGATTTCGGCAGCCGCCGCAACTCGTTCTCACTCTCCTTTACCGAGCCGTGGATGTTTGGCTATCCCACTTTGTTTGGCGCCGACATCTACACCCTCAATCGCCAGTGGTTTAGCGATTACACCGAGGGACGTCAGGGCGGATCTCTGCGGATCGGTCGTCGCCTCCGCTGGCCGGACAACTATTTCCGGGTCTTTGCGTCGTATCGCCTGGAGCGGAACAAATTTCACGATCTTTCAGAAGGATTTGTCGAAAGCAACTCATATAAAGCAGCTCATTTATGGAGGCGGACGGATACGCTAGACGTTCTCGTGCGACAGAGCGTTTATAACCCTTACCCGGGATCTATTGCCGAGTATGAGGATGAGTGGCTGTCTGGTTCTCGAATCACTGCTACGATCACCCGTGATTCACGTAACCTCCCCGAGTTCGCCACGAAGGGTTCGATGCTGTCTTACCGCTTTGAGACAACCGGTGGCATGCTGGGCGGGTTCTGGAAATATCAGAAACACTCAATATCGATTGCCAAGTTCATTCCAATTGTCTGGAAAATAGCTCTGGCGGCAAAAATCCAGTACGGTGTTGTCACCTCCCCTGCAGGCGACAACCGCATTCTGGTGTCGGATCGTTTTACTCCGGGCGGGACAGCTTACGATGGAATCGTTCGGGGCTACGATGATGGCGTCCTGACTCCCGACTCTCTGATCAAGGATGTTGATACAGCCTACTACTATGCAGACTCGGCTGGTGTTACAAGCGGGACCGCTGTTCCAAGTGACACTTCCTTCAACCAGTATCGCACCAGGGTACGCGGCAAGTATATGTTAGTAACCAACCTTGAACTTCAGATTCCGATAGCCGAGCGGCAACTCTACGCCCTTCTGTTTTTTGACGCCGGTAACTCCTGGCTGAATATGAGCGATATCAAGCCGCTGAAGGGTCTCTACAGAGGCGTCGGCATTGGATTCAGGGTATTGGTTCCGGGGATAGGTACTATCGGGTTCGATTTCGCCTATCCGCTGGACGTCTTACGAGATGAGAAACAAGGGTGGAAACCACATTTCCAGATAGGCACAACGTTCAGGTAATTACTGATAACACTATTATAGGGTAAAAGTATGCGCATTACTATGAGATTGATTCCGTTTGCAGTCGTGACTGTTCTGCTACTTGGGCTGGTGGCTTCAGCCAGTGCTCAGGGCCCCAAAATCGGTTACGTAGATGACCAGAGACTGCGCGGGGAATACAAAGCGTTTGTTGATGCTCAGGAACAGTGGAACGTGGAATCGGTTGCCTGGGAAGAAGAGGCTGCTTCCAAGCAGCAGGAACTCCAGACACTGATCGAAGAATACGAAAAGCAGAAACTGATCCTCTCCGATGAAAAACGTCGGGAACGTGAAGCTGCTATCAGGGCCAAAGAAGAGGCTCTCGATGCTTACACCCGCCAGATATATGGTCCCGGCGGATCCGGCGAGAAACTACAGAATCGGCTGATGACGCCTATCATTGAGAAACTCAACACTGCCATTGAGGCTGTTTCGATCGAACTGAATTACGATTTGGTATTCAACTCGCAGGGGTTGGTTTATGCCAAAGACGGCCTTGATATGACCGACAAGGTACTGGAGTATCTTGAGGAACACGACGAGTAACACTCGTTTCGATCTGGCCGAACTGGCCGCCAAGGTTGGAGCTGAGCTTGAAGGTGATGGAGCGACCGTTGTAGAAAACGCCGCTCCTATCGAATCGGCAGGGCCCGGCGCGATAAGCTTTGTCGCCAACTCCGCCTATCTCAAACATATTGAAACCACCAAAGCCTCAGCCCTGGTTCTCGACCCAACCACACCTTCCGGCGGGATACCAACTCTTCGCCACGCCAATCCATACCTAACGTTCGCTAAGATTGTCGATCTGCTCTACCCACCTCAGCGACTGGTACGGGAGGGTATCGACAAACTGGCGGTAATTGATGACGCCGCGACAATTGCCCCCTCCTCAGGTATTGGTCCCCTCTGTCATGTTCGGGAAGGAACCACCATAGGTCGCAACTGTCAGCTAATCTCTTCGGTGTACGTAGGACGCGATGTCACGATTGGTAATGACTGCCTGATCTATCCCGGGGTCAGAATCATGGACGGGTGCAGTATTGGTGACCGTGTTATTATTCATGCCTCGACCGTCGTTGGCTCCGATGGATTCGGCTATGCCGAGACCGAAACCGGCCTGCGAAAAATCCAGCAGGTGGGGTGGGTAGAAATCTGCGACGACGTTGAGATCGGTTCCAACGTATCGATTGACCGTGGCGCTATCGGCCCGACCAAAATTGGCCGGGGAAGTAAAATCGACAATCTGGTGCAGATTGCTCATAATGTTGAGATAGGTCAGCACTCGATTATCTGTGGCCAGACAGGCATCTCCGGATCAACCAAGATTGGCAACGGCACGGTTCTGGCCGGACAAGTCGGCACGGTCGGTCATATATCTATTGGCGATGGTGTCAAGGTGGGCGCTCAGTCGGGAGTTTCAAAGTCAATTGGTGACGGCAAGACTGTTTGGGGCTGCCCGGCTCGCGACATCATGGTCATCAAACGAATTGAGGCCGCCCTCACCCGCCTCCCCGACTTGCTCAAACGGGTCAAAAAACTCGAAGACGACCATTCCTAAAAAACCGGCTCCCTCTATGACGTGGTCAGCCGTTCTTCGATACTGGCGACTTTCTCCCACGTAATTTCCATCCGCTCGATATTCTCGATCACCGAATCAAAATCATTACGACGGGCGGCTTGCCGAACTGTTTGCAGACGTTCCCACTGAGAGCGATTGAGCACTTTCCACTCGGCGATAGCGTGCCCCAGAGCGGCAACGGTCAAATTCAACTCACTTACCAGACCGGCCTGTTCGGCGTCGAGATCGTGCAGGAAAATCTTCGATGAAAGATCACCGGATGCCATCTCGTGTAGACGTCGGCGTATAACGGTAACCGACCGATACACCCGCAGCATCGGCAGGATTGTGATGATAGCGGTAGCCGTAACGGCCGCAACGACCGCCGATATCATGTACGGCATAAGGTGACTGGCCGCCAGTGCCACCAGCGACTCGCTACCATCGCTACCGGCCAGCAGTGTACGATTGGAGTAGATAATAATCGCCGCAGAGACAAATAGCGCCGAGCCAGCCATCATGGCCAAACGCCAGAGCAAACTGAACGGTTGAGCCAGATCATCAGTGCCGTGCAAAGCGTGACTGGAATCAGACATCGTAATTCCTCCTACACATCATGTTCGCAAACAATAGGGTTTATTGATAAACCCGCTGTACCGTTGTGTCGGGTCTTAGACACACCGAAGGTGTGGTTGTGACCCACCGCAACGTACGGTTGGAACTTCTTCAACTCGCCCAACATAGTTGGCTACAAGTCGTTTTTCGGTTGCGATGTAGTTAAATCTTAGTCTGATGTCGGTACAATCAATGCCCCTCAACTGAACAGCAAAACTCTCCGCAGGTCAATGACTTGCGGAGAGTTCGTCTTGCTTGCTCGACTTCTGCTCAGAACGGCAGATCGTCATCGCTACCAGATGCAGGCGGTGGCGGAGAATCGGGCGGACCACTCGATCCGGAAACGTTGGGAGCCGAAGCGTTCTCGCCGCCTCCACGTCCCCCGATAAACTGAAAACTCTGGACGACTACTTCGGAGATATACCGCTTGTTGCCATCCTTGTCATCGTACGAACGGTTCTGAATACGACCCTCGATATAGACCTGACGCCCCTTGGCCAGATATTCCTTTATGACCTCGGCCTGACGTCCCCAGGCAACGATGTTGTGCCAAGTGGTTGACTCGTTTTTGGTACCATCCTGACTGGTCCACTTCTCGGAGGTCGCCAGAGAAAATGTGGTCACCGCTTTACCGGCGGGGGTGTATTTCAACTCCGGGTCCTTCCCGAGGTTACCGATCAAAATTGCTTTGTTTACGCTCATCGCTCCCTTTCGGTGTAGAGATTCTTTTTCCCAATATATGTCGAGACCCGTTTTGGTGTCAAGACCATGCGACAGATTTTCCTTGAAATGTGATAACGACACTGCTATCCTGAACAGACTGAGGAGATGACATGAAAACTAACCTGAACATAGCCGCAACTATCACGGCGACAACGCGTTTCATCGAGGAAAAACTGCTCGGATCGGGCCTGGACGGGTTTATTCTCGGACTCTCCGGTGGAATTGACTCAGCCCTGTCGGCGGCTCTGGCGGCCAAAGCGGTTGGAGCGGAAAAAGTACTCGGTGTGATGATGCCCTACCGGACCTCAGCGGACGCATCGGTCGCTGATGCCAAAGGGCTGGCCGAAAAACTGGGGATCGATACCCGGCTGGTAGATATCAGCCCGATGATCGACGCCTACTACCCGGTGATCGACAAGAATAATGCGTTGCGCGCCGGTAACAAAATGGCCCGCGAACGGATGTCGATACTCTTTGACATTGCTCACGAAAGCAACAGTCTGGTGCTCGGCACCGGCAACAGAACCGAAATCTGTCTGGGCTACACAACCTGGTTCGGCGATTCTGCCTGTTCGATCAATCCACTCGGTGAACTGTACAAATGTGAAGTCCGCCTGTTGGCCAGAGAGCTTGGCATCCCTGACTCTATTCTGGAGAAACCACCGTCGGCTGATCTCTGGGCCGGACAAACCGATGAGGCCGAAATCGGGGTCACATATGATACTATCGACGCCCTGCTACGCCTGATTGTCGATGAGGGCGTGGTATCGATCTCGACATTAGCCAAGCGGGGGTTCGCAGAGACGGACATCAGCCGCGTTGTCTCATTAATGAATCGTTTCTCATTTAAGCGACGGTTGCCCGATATCGCCCCGGTTGGCAGGAAAGCCATCCCCAATGACATCCAACTCCAATCTTAGGCGCCCTCATGTCTGCTGATTCCGGCAAATTGTATCTCGTCCCGACACCGATCGGAAACATGGGTGACATATCCAGCCGGGCTCTTGAGATACTGACCGAAGTTGAAATAGTTGCCTGCGAAGATACCCGTCATACCGGCGGACTTATGGCAAAACTCGGACTCAAGAAGCGGCTGATCTCATACCACGAATTCAACGAGCGGGAACGGGCGACACAACTTGCCGAGCGCATCCAAAACGGCGAGAGTGTTGCGGTGGTGACCGACGCCGGTTCGCCGGGGATTTCCGATCCGGCCTACCGGGTCGTCCGCACTGCTATTGACTGCGGAATCGAAGTTGTCCCGCTTCCCGGACCGACCGCTATCATACCAGCCCTGACGGCATCGGGCCTGCCGACCGACCGTTTCTTTTTCGAAGGTTTTCTTCCTCACAAATCGGGAGCGCGCCGCAACCGCCTGACAAAGCTGGCATCATTTGAACATACGCTTGTTTTCTATGAGTCGCCTCACCGGATCGAAAAATCATTGACCGACATGAGCGAAATCCTGGGCGACCGCAACGCTTGTCTGGCCCGTGAGATCACCAAGAGATTCGAGCAGTTCCTCCGGGGGACGCTCTCTGAAATCCTTGAGGCAACCCGCAAGAAAGCTCCCAAAGGGGAAATTGTTGTCGTAGTAGAGGGAGCAAGCGGCAAGACCGGAAAAGAATGACCAACACCAACAGAAAACGACTGACGATCTATCCGTTCGACTGGATGTATCTCGGATATTGCGCCGTGATGATCTGCCTGATCATCATCTTTGCCCGCCCGCTTAGCGAATACCTCGGCGATATCGTTTTCTACATTGCGGCTATGATGGTCGCTCTGATTATCGTTCGGTTTGTCGATGAAAAGACCAATCGACTATTTGCTTTGATCCGTCTGCTCTACCCAATGCTGATGTTTACCTTCCTGTATACCGAGACCGGCAACCTGATGTTGATTGTATTCGATAACTTTTTTGACCCGGAACTTGTTCGGTTCGAGATGGCGATCTTCGGTGTAAGTCCAACGTTGTACCTGGACCGTAACCTGACCCATCTAATCTGGGCCAACGAACTGTTTTCGTTCGGTTATTTTAGTTACTACTTCATGTTCCCGGTATTCCTGCTGACGGCTCTTCTCAAACAACACTACGAAAACCTGAAGACCGGCATCACGGCGATATCTCTGGCGTTCTATGTGTCGTACTTGATTTTTGTGCTTTTCCCGGTAGAGAGTCCGCGTTGGTTTCTTGCCGACCAGTATATCAACACGATAACCGGCCCACTTCTGCGCCCGATGGTTGATT
>DAOWIM010000125.1 GCA_030640905.1 bacterium | reverse complement strand
ATCTCCGGCGGCATAGTTAACCGCAGTCTGGAATGTTCCGTCGCCATTGCCCAGCAGTATCGAAACATTGTCAGAGTACGCGTTCGCAGTGGCCAGATCATTGTTCCCATCGCCGTTAAAATCAATCGAGAAGACAGATTCAAGCCCATCCCCGGCGGCATAGTTAACCACAGACTGGAATGTTCCGTCGCCATTGCCCAGCAGTATCGAAACATTGTCAGAGACCGCGTTCGCAGTGGCCAGATCATTGTTGCCATCGCCGTCAAAATCAATCGAAAAAACAGAGCGAGGGCAATCTCCGGCGGCATAGTTAACCGCAGTCTGGAATGTTCCGTCGCCATTGCCCAGCAGTATCGAAACATTGTCAGAGACCGCGTTCGCAGCGGCCAGATCATTGTTCCGATCGCCGTTAAAATCAATCGAGAAGACAGATTCAGGCCAATCCCCGGCGGCATAGTTAACCGGTGTGTCAAAAATATCTTGTGCGAAAGCACTAATACTTGATATTGTCACAAGCAAGGCAACTAATATGCAACTTTTGAATAGTGCCAAAGTATTCAGGTTTATGACTACCTTTGAAATGGTTAGAATTGATCGATGTCGCATGTGTCCTCCTGCTGTAGGTTACGTTCGTCCAATTGCAGTCAAGTAGGTCAGTCCGCCGTGGCGGACTTGTCAACCCGACACCTCGCTTGATATTTCCTCTGTCAGGTTGCAAGCAACCGTGACCTACGAGGCTTAAAATCAAGGTGTCGCAACAATATAGCCGGAAGGGTCGGGTTTGTCAATATATTGTGCGGGCCGGGGGCCTCAAAAAAAATCACTTGACATCGTATGCGATTGCCATTACCTACCTCACTAAATTTATGTGAATTTCGTCACATAATCGGACACTGTTTCGACAACCCGAAAGGCTTGAGATGTCGCACTATCTGGCAGTCCTGATATTCATCTTCGCCGGGACAGGAATCGTTCTCTTCACTTTTTTCCTTTCCAGACTGCTTCGCCCCCACAATCCATATCCTGAGAAGAATCTCAATTATGAGTGCGCCGAAGACCCAATCGGAACCTCGTGGTTTCAATTCAATCCGCGCTTTTATATTTTCGCTCTGATATTTGTAATCTTTGATGTAGAGGTGGTCTTTCTCTTCCCGTGGGCAGTGGCTTTTGGCCAGCTTGGCCTGTTTGCGTTAGTAGAAATGGTAATTTTCATCCTGATTTTGTTCTTCGGCCTTTTCTACGCCTGGCGGCGGGGAGCTCTCAAATGGGTATAATTAAAAAACTCCCGGCTCATCTTGAAAAATTCCCGGGCGGCGGCATTGCCGTAACCTCGCTTGAGACGATTCTGCTCCAAGGTCAGTCCAAATCGGTCTGGTATCTGCTTTTCGGAACCGCCTGCTGTGCGATTGAGCTGATGTGCACCGGCGCCTCGCGTTACGATTTCGACCGTCTCGGCATGATTTTCCGGGCCACGCCGCGCCAATCAGACCTTATCATCGCCGCCGGTACGATCACCAAGAAGATGGCTCCGCGGCTCCGGCGTCTTTACGATCAGATGGCCGAGCCTCGGTATGTGATCGCAATGGGCGGTTGCACTATTAAGGGTGGACCTTTCTATTATGACAGTTATGCCGTCGAAAAGGGGATTGATCATATTGTCCCTGTCGACATCTATATACCCGGTTGCCCGCCACGACCCGAATCGCTGCTTGAGGGCTGTATTCACCTTCAGGAGAAGATAAGACAGCAAAAGCTTTCCGACTGGCAGGAAAAGTAGCATGACGCGTGACGAGTTGAAAGACTATATCACCAAACAGTTTGAAGGCAAGATGACGCTTCTGGATACCGGTCGGCACGACCCGATGTTTGAGGTCAAGCCTGCTGATCTGCTCGAAGTGTCACAGAAGCTCCACGACGATGAAAACCTGCAGTTAGATTTCTTATGCAATCTGGGGGCAGTTGATACGGGTGAGATATTTGA
This sequence comes from bacterium, assembly GCA_030640905.1. Classification (GTDB taxonomy): domain Bacteria; phylum Zixibacteria; class MSB-5A5; order GN15; family FEB-12; genus DAOUUR01. The sequence continues at coordinate 6,775 of DAOWIM010000125.1, read as the reverse complement.
AGCTGTTTATTCACTCGATTCCACGACCCTGAAAATGCGGCTCGATTTCAAGCTGATTCTGCCTCGCGATGGCGCTGAGGTTGAGTCGGTTCAGAAAATCTGGCCCGGCGCCAACTGGTTTGAGCGTGAGATGTGGGAACTATACGGTATCAATATATTGAACCACGACAATCTGAAACGTTTCCTGCTCCCCGATGATTGGGATCAGGGCCATCCGATGCGAAAAGACTGGGACGCCCCGGACTTTATTCGGATGCCGGAGTTGTAGAATGCCTGAGTTGCGGACAGAAGAATTCCAAGTCAACATGGGGCCGCATCACCCCGCGACCCATGGTGTTTGCCGAATGATTCTCACCATGGATGGTGAGAAGATTGTCAAAATTGAGCCGGTTATTGGCTATCTTCACCGCGCCCTTGAAAAGATTTGCGAAAACCGCACCTATGCTCAGTGCATTCCGGTAACTGACCGGTTTGAATATGTTACCGCGATGTCGTGTAACCAGGTTTTCGCGATGGCTGCCGAACGGCTGGCCGGAATCGAAGTACCAGAACGTGCCGAATATCTTCGCGTCATCATGCTCGAACTCAACCGGATAGCATCGCACCTGATTTTCTACGGTGTTACGGCTATGGACCTCGGAGCGTTGACTCCTTTCCTCTACGGTCTCCGCGAACGGGAAGCGATCATTGATCTGTTCGAGATGACCTGCGGTCAACGCCTTACCTACAACTACATCAGGGTCGGTGGGGTCGCCAAAGATATCCCCAAGGAGTTTATCCCGAAATGTCACGAGGCGATTGATGTAATCACCGAAAAAATGAGCGACTACGAAGGCCTCCTTAATGAAAACCCGATCTGGCTGGTTCGCACCAAAGGGATCGGTGTCATGCCGGCAAAGTTAGGGATTGATTACGGGGTCTCCGGTCCGGTGCTGCGAGCTTCCGGGGTTGATTACGATATCAGACGGGACGACCCGTACTCAATATATGATAAGTTCGACTGGAAACCGGCTGTTCATCAAAATGGTGACTGTTTTGATCGATACCTGATCCGCCTTGACGAAATCAAGCAGTCGATCAAGATTATCAAACAAGCGCTTGAGGGACTTCCTGAAGGTGATATCAAGGCCAAAGTTTCCCCCAATTTTAAGCCCCCGGCTGGCGAAGTGTACGCTCGGGTCGAAAATTCGCGTGGTGAGCTTGGTATTTACATACAGTCTGACGGCGGCAAGAAACCGTTGCGGGTCAAGATGCGCGGTGGTTCGTACTGTCAGCTTCAAGCCCTGCCATATTTTGGGACCAACTGTTTCATCGCTGATTTGGTCGCCATATTTGCAACTCTCGATATCATTCTGCCGGAGGTTGACCGATGACCTGGCCAATTGCCACGGCGGAATTGTTCCCCATCTTCAGTTATCTGTACGAGTTGCTGGAAAGTACTGGCCTGCCGCAACCATGGCTGGCAATTGTGGTGTACACTTTTCTCGCCGTAGTGATGTTCGGCGTTCTCGCCCTGCTGGCTCTTTTCCTTGTCTGGTGGGAACGGAAAATCGCCGGACACATTCAACAACGGTTCGGCCCGATGCGTCACGGCTGGCATGGTTGGTACCAGACGATCATGGATGCTGTCAAATTGCTCCAGAAAGAGGATGTCCGCGTTGCTACGCGTGACAAACCGGTTTTCTTCTGGGCGCCAGTCATCTGTTTTGTAGCCGCCTTTCTTGCCTACGTTACAATCCCATTTGGCGAAGGCCTGATCGTGGCCGACCTGAATATCGGCATCCTCTACGTAATGGCGGTCACGACTTTCACTGTAATATCACTGCTGATGGCGGGCTGGGGTTCCAACAACAAGTATGCACTTCTCGGTGGGATGCGTTCAGCCGCTCAGGTGGTCAGTTACGAAGTGCCAATGGTCGCTTCGATTCTGGTAGTGGTGCTTTTTGTCGGCTCCCTATCGATGGTTGATATCGTTCAAGCGCAGGCTGGTGGCATCTGGAACTGGTACGCCTTCAGACTACCGTTTGGCCCTATCGCATTCTGCACCTACATCATCGCTGCTACCGCCGAAGCCAACCGCACGCCGTTTGATATCCCCGAAGCTGAGCAGGAGCTGGTAGCCGGGTTCAATGTCGAGTACTCCGGAATGAAATTCGCCATGTTTTTCCTAGCGGAGTTCGTTAACGCCTTCACCGTCTCGGCAATCGCAGTAATCCTCTTCTTTGGTGGCTGGCATGGCGCGCTGCTGCCTTCGTGGATGTGGTTTTTGGGCAAGACCTTTATGATTGTCCTGTTACTGATGCTTTTCCGCTGGACTTATCCCCGCTTGCGGGTTGACCAGTTGATGGAATTCTCCTGGAAATTTCTCGTGCCGGTGACATTTGTTAATATAATCATCGCCGCATGGTTCAAATATGCTGGATGGTACTGGTAGTATGGGTGTATTCAAGGATATAAAGAACCTCTTGATCGGTATGAGAATCACCGGGAAACATCTCGGGCGACATGCTATCACTATCCAGTATCCCGAAGAAAAATGGACGATGCCGGAGCGGTCGCGCGGGGTTGTTGTGCTGTTGTCCGACAAAGAAACCGGTGAGCTCAACTGCACCGGCTGTATGCTTTGCATGCGCGCCTGCCCGACGGCAGCCATTGAGATCGACGCTCCCCGTGGCGAAGACAAGAAACGAACCCTGAAAGTCTTTAATGTCGATAATGCCCTCTGTTGTTACTGCGGCCTGTGCGAGGAAGCGTGCAACTTCTCGGCCCTCAAGATGGCTACGATGTATGAGTACTCGACACCAGACAAGGGTGACCTGTTCTGGGATATGAAGAAACTTCAGGAAGCTGGCCGCGACGTTCCCTATGAGGACAAGCGCAAGAAGAAAAAGGCCAAGCCTGTTGAAGCAGCACCAACAAAAGAAGCCACTCCGGTCAAAGAGGACACACAAACGGGCCCTCCGCCGCCGGATGATAAAGCGAGCGACACCGCCGAGAAAGAAGATGAAGGATAGAGTTTATGCTTGAAGTCGATGGCGGCATTGTATTCTGGATTCTATCATTCGTGATACTGGTATCCGGGTTTATGGTAGTCAGTCTGAAGAACGTCTTCCACTGCGCCCTAGCTCTGGTACTCTGCCTGTTTACAGTTGCCGGTCTTTACATCTTGTTAGACGCTGAGTTCTTAGCCGCCGCACAGGTGCTTATCTATGTTGGCGCGGTAGCGATTCTACTGATCTTTGCGGTGATGTTGACATCAAAACTGGCCGACAAGCGAATCACTCAATCCAACGAACAGGCCCTAGTTGGCTTCTTCATCTGTGCTCTTTTCGCTGTCGCAGCCTATCTCCTGATCAAGTTCAATACGATCTGGTATCCGCTGGCCAAGTCAGCTTTACCGAGTGACAATATCTTGACAATTGGTAAGTACTTGATGACCGAGTTTATGCTACCATTTGAAGTTGTCTCTATTCTGCTGGTGGCGGCTTTGATCGGCGCAATTGCCCTGGCCAGAACGGAGAAATCCTGATGATTCCATATCTGGCTTTAGCGGCAATTCTCTTTTCGATCGGTCTTTTCGGAGTCATGACGCGGCGTAACACTATCGGTATCCTGATGTCGCTGGAACTGATGTTCAACGCTGCTAATATCAATTTTGTAACATTCAACAAGTACGTAGTAAGCGATGGTCTGGTCGGCCAGATTTTCGCGATCTTTATCGTTGTTATCGCCGCCGCTGAAGCGGTCGTTGGCCTGGCGATAGTTCTGCTTATCTATCGCAACTGGAAAGGAATCGACACGGATCACTTCACAGTGATGAAGTGGTAGAGGTTTGAGATGACGGATTACTCCTGGTTAGTCAAGAACATATACATCACCGCTCTTCTACCGTTACTGGCGTTTGTCATGATCATCTTCTTCCTGCGCTGGAAGGAGAAGCTTTCGGCCGGATTCTCCATCTCAATGATCCTCCTCTCGTGGCTTATTTCTGTTTACACCCTGATCGAAGTAGTTGCAAAACAGGGCGCCGTCTACGAAGCCTTCTATAGTTTTATGTCTTTGCGAGGGTTCAACCTCGAGATCGGCGTTTTGGTTGACCCGCTGACTGCAATTATGCTGGTGGTCGTTACCACCATCGGCGCCTGTGTCCAGATATATTCGGTCGGCTATATGCACGGTGACCCGAGATTCAGCCGTTTCTTCGCCTATCTATCGTTGTTCCTTTTCTCGATGCTCGGCCTTGTCATCGCCAATAACTTCTTTATGATCTTCATTTTCTGGGAGATGGTCGGGTTAACATCGTACCTGCTGATCGGCTTCTGGTTTGAAAAAGATTCTGCCGCCGACGCTTGTAAGAAGGCTTTTATCACCACCCGTATCGGCGACCTGGGTTTCTTAGTCGGCCTGTTCATGCTGGCTTTCTATGCCGGTACGTTAAACTACGGCGCTGTTTTTGATCAAGTCTCTGCCGGGATGATTCCGGTGGGCATACTCACTGCTATAGCCATCTTCATTTTTATGGGGGCGGTCGGTAAGTCGGCGCAGTTCCCGCTTCATGTCTGGCTGCCGGATGCTATGGAAGGTCCCACGCCGGTCTCAGCATTGATCCATGCAGCCACCATGGTAGCTGCCGGTGTTTACCTCGTTGCGCGGACCATGGCGCTTTTTGTGGGATCGGCTGAAGCTTCGATGGTGGTCGCCATTATCGGCATTATAACTTCGTTTATTGCGGCAACGATTGCTCTTACTCAAAACGATATCAAACGTGTGCTGGCCTATTCTACCGTCAGTCAACTTGGTTATATGATCATGGCCCTCGGTCTTTACGGTTATGACACCAATCTCGGTCACCACTCACCCGGTTTCTATGCTGGTACTTTTCATCTGATGACCCACGCTTTCTTCAAGGGTTTGTTATTCCTGGCCGCTGGTTCGGTGATTCATGCTATCCACACCAATAATATTCAGGAGATGGGTGGCCTCTGGAAGAAATTAAAATTCACAGCTCCGGCCTTCTGTATCGCTTCGCTTTCAATTTCTGGTATTTTCCCTCTGGCGGGATTCTGGTCAAAAGATGAAATCGTCGCCTCCGCATCTCATCATCCGGTGTTTCTTATCTTAACATTGGCCATTGCCTTTATGACAGCCTTCTATATGTGGCGTTTGTGTTTCCTGACCTTCTTTGGTGAACCGCGTGATGCCGAAAAGTACGAACACGCTCACGAATCACCAAAGAGTATGACTTACCCGCTGATTTTCCTGGCCGGTCTCTCGGTTGTTGCCGGATGGGTCGGTATTCCGAATGTAGCCCCATGGTTTGCCAGTTTTGTATATCACGGCGCCGAGGCATACCATCCGCACTGGTCGTGGCTGATGTTAGTGTCATTCGTGATCGCCTCGTGTGGTATCTATCTGGCCTACTTGATGTACTACAAGAAATCAATCTCCGCCGACAAAGTGGCGGAGAAATTCGGACTGCTATACACTTTCTCATATAACAAGTGGTATTTCGATGAATTGTATGATCTGATCCTGTTGCGACCGATAATGACCTTCGCACGATGGATGTGGTCGTTCGATGCCAGGGTAATCGATGGCGCCGTCAACGGAACCGGCTGGCTGACTATCAAGTGGTCAGACATCAAGCTCTGGTTTGACGTCTGGATTGTCGATGGTGCGGTTAATGGTTCGGGCTGGCTGGTTGAACAGTGCGGTCAGATACTGCGCTTCCTGCAGACCGGATCGGTACAGTTCTATGTTTTGTTTGTGGTGACTATGACGGTGCTCTTTGCCGTCTTTAAGTTCAATTATATCGACATGGGTTTCGAAAGCTGGCTGTTGGTCATCTTACTTGTGATCACGCTGGCGGCGACGGTTGGCCGCATGGTTTCGACTCTGCGCGTCAAGACCGACTCGGGCTCAGATGAGAAAGAAAGTTAACGATTTTGGAGGATAGACTATAAGATGCTACTAAGTTCATTTGTGCTGTTTCCCATTCTGGGGATGATTGTGGTGATGTGTCTGCCCAAGGATGCCAAGTGGGCGGTCCGCTGGACGGCCACCGGCTTCAGTATTCCCCCGATGCTCCTCTCATTCTGGATTACCTGGGACTATTTCACAAACTTCTCAGGGACCGCAGCGCTTGCCTATGTAGTCGGACCATACGACTGGATTCCGTCACTCAATGTCCAATACTACCTCGGTGTCGATGGTATTTCGATACCGATGTTATTCCTGACCGGCCTGCTCTCGACCCTGTCGCTGGTGGCTTCGTTTGGAATCAAGGAACGAGTGAAGGAATACTTTGCGTTCTTCCTGCTTTTGGAGGCCGGCATGATGGGTGTCTTTGTGGCCCTTGATTTCTTCCTCTTCTATGTGTTCTGGGAAATCATGTTAGTCCCGATGTACTTCCTGATCGGTGTCTGGGGCGGCCCGCGAAAAGAATATGCCGCCATCAAGTTTTTCCTCTACACGCTGTTCGGCTCCATCTTTATGCTGGTGGCGATACTGATCCTCTACTTCACCTCCGAACCGCATTCACTAAACATGATGACGTTGATGGATCACGGCCCGGCCCTTTCGCATACGCTACAGATGGTCTGCTTTGTTTTCTTCTTTATCGCTTTTGCTATCAAGGTTCCAGTCTGGCCGTTCCACACATGGTTACCCGATGCTCACGTTGAAGCCCCGACAGCTGTCTCGGTCATCCTTGCCGGCGTGTTGCTTAAGATGGGAACATACGCAATGCTTCGTATTAGTTGGCCGATGTTCCCCT
>DAOWIM010000035.1 GCA_030640905.1 bacterium | reverse complement strand
GATACTCTTGAGATCAAGTACATGTATTTGCTGGAAGGTTTCCTCGGCGTTCAGGTGCAAGAATCATTTGCAAGGCTCGGCAAAGGCTCAACGGCGCTGATTGATGTCCGGATCAGTGAGGGGACACGGTTTGTGTATGGCAAGAAAACGGTCACCGGCGATTATGCCCCAACGCTCGAATTTCACCTGAACAAGACGCTTGTTCATATGAAAGAAGGCGAACCAATAAACTACTTCGAAGTGCGGGCGGTCAGTTTCGAGATAAAGACCGTCCTCGCGAACTCGGGCTACCCGTATGCGACGGTGATCCCTCATATCGACACCGCAGTTGGTCGACCGGTTGCACCGGTTGGATTTGTTGTCAATGCCGATTCGCTGGTGCACTATGGTGATGTTGACATTTCGGGTACGCGCCATTTCCCGACATATACGGCCAGCCGGGAACTGAAAATCAAGAAAGGTTCGATCTACAGACGCGAAGATATCCTTGAGTCGCAGAGACGCCTGCTTGAGTCGGGTTACTTTATCACCTTCCAGTTAAACCAGGCGGATTCAACAGCGAACCGGTATCAACCAGACTTCATTCTGAATGTACGGGAGCGCAAACCGCTTTATGTTTCTTTTGAAACCGGTGCTCTCCAATCTAAGGAACGCGATCTGGAATGGGAGTTCTTTACTGCATTTGGTAAACGGAATTTTCTGCGATCACGGCGGCTTGAACTATCAGCTGATTACTCTTTCAGTGTTGGGCGAGATTCTCGGCTGCTGAAAAATCGATATCGACTCAGACTCAGCGACCCGTGGCCACTGGGGCTTCGCATGCCGCTATCTTTGTCGATCGACGCTAACCCACGCATCAAAGATGCAACACAGGATTTCGATAAGGCATCATGGGGCGTGACGGTCTCTACTACTAAACGCTATGGTCGCAAGTTGCGCGTCAATCTCGGTCTCGTATATGAGTCGGTTGATATTAGTGGTGTGTCGGAAGATGAGGTACTGCTGATCAAGATGCAGGAAGGTAACTCGGCACGTCGCAAACTCTACCTGAACGTCAGGCGTGATAGCCGCGACGATCTCTTCGTACCGTCTCATGGATCGGTGACTGAGTTTTCGACGGAATTCTTCGGTGGTTTCCTTGGCGGCGATGAAAACTTCTTCAAGATCGAAACATCATGGTCACGCTACCAGATATTCTGGCCCGGATGGATCGCCGCTACGCGGATCAAGGCAGGATGGACCGACGCCTTTGGTGCTTCGGAGTTTGTTCCATCCGATGAGTTGCTCTTTCTGGGAGGCGCCAACACGGTGCGTGGCTTCCGGGAAAATTCACTCGGTCCGCTACTGCCCGATGGCGACCCCAAAGGCGCACGCATCATTGCCGTCCTCAATCAGGAGTTTCGGTGGAAGACAATCCAGGTCCTCAGAGTGCTGCCTTTGGTGGGCGGTTTCTTCAAAGCTTTTCCTCTCTGGCAAACGGTGTTCTTCGATGTCGGCAACGGGTTTGATCGTCGCCACGAAATCAAACCGGAAAACCTCGCCTACAGCTATGGCGCCGGCGTACAAATCATATCACCGGCCGGTCCCATCAGGCTTGACTATGCTCGCCGCATCCCGACCGATAAAATCGACTTTGCCACCCGCTGGCACTTCACTATATTGTACGCGTTCTGATTGGCAGGACGACCACGATAAAATGGAGTGACTTGATAGATGGAACAAGTTTACCTCGATCATAACGCAACCACCCCGACCGACCCTGAAGTCGTCGAGGCGATGTTGCCATACCTGACCGGAAGTTTTGGTAATGCCAGTTCGGTGCATCAGTTTGGACGCGACGCCAAGGTGGCGCTTGAAAATGCTCGCGAGCAGGTAGCTGCCGTTATCAAATGCCGCCCCGCCGAACTCTATTTTACATCGGGCGGCACCGAGTCGGATAATATCGCTATCCTCGGCACGGCATACCAGTATCGGAAGGTTAAGAACCATCTCATTATCGGAGCGACCGAACACCATGCCGTTCTGGAACCAGCCGAGCATCTCAAGAGTCGGGAAGGTTTTGATCTCGATATCCTCCCGGTAGACAACGAAGGACGAATCGTCCCCGACTCGCTCACCGATAGAATCACCGACAACACGAGCGTTGTTTCGGTGATGCTGGCCAACAACGAAACCGGTACGGTTCAGGATATCGAACCGCTGGCTCGAATTACCCACCAGTACGATGCGCTCTTCCACACCGACGCTGTTCAGGCGATTGGGAAAATCGACGTGGACGTTGCTGCCCTCGATGTTGACCTTCTCTCGCTCACGGCGCACAAGATTTACGGCCCCAAAGGTGTCGGCGCGTTGTTTATACGACAGGGTGTCAAGATTGCCCCGCTCTTCTACGGTGGCGGCCACGAAAAACGACGTCGCCCCGGTACGGAGAACGTCGCCGGTGCGGTTGGTCTGGCCCGGACGCTTGAAATCGCGCAGAAGAGACTCCAGGACGATTATAGCCGTATGAGCGAACTGGCCGAGTATTTTATCGACGGCGTCATGGGTAAGATTCCCGATGTCCATTTCAACGGTTCGCGTCAACATCGCATTCCCTCGACAGTCAGCCTGTCGTTTGAGGGTATCGAAGGAGAGTCAACGGTTCTCTCGCTTGACATCAAGCACATTGCCGCCTCGTCCGGTTCGGCTTGTACCTCCGGTGTGACCGAACCTTCGCATGTCCTGATGGCGATGGATGTCCCGCCGATTCTTGGGCAGGGTGCGGTACGGTTTTCGTTGGGTCGATCCACTACCAGGGAGCAGCTTGACTACGTCCTGACCGAACTGCCACCGATAGTAGAACATCTGCGTTCGATGTCACCGATCTATAAATCAATAAAACAGTAGCGGGTATTACGATGGCGCGCAAAGTCCTGGTGGCTATGTCCGGCGGCGTTGACTCGTCGGTGGCAGCCTTTCTCCTCAAAGAACAGGGTTACGAGATTGTCGGCGCTCACATGAAGCTGTGGGATTACGCCGAGGTCGGCGGCGATATCTATCGTGACGGTCGCTGTTGCACGATTGATTCGATCACCGACTGTCGCATTGTTTGCGATGCTATCGACGCACCGTTCTATGTCCTGAACATGTCCAAACAGTTTCGTTGCGATGTCATCGACAATTTTGTAGCCGAATACAAAGCCGGGCGGACACCCAACCCGTGCATCCGGTGCAACACCGATCTGAAGTGGAACGCGTTCCTGCGCAAAGCCGAAGAGATTGGCTGCGACTTCATTGCCACCGGTCATTATGCAAAAATCGAGAAGCGGGATAACGGTCGCTACTGTCTCCGCAAGGGTGTCGATTCTACCCGCGATCAAGCCTACGTACTATGGGGCATCACCCAGGAGGCGTTGGCGAAAACATTGATGCCGCTCGGCGGGCTGAACAAATCGGAAGTGCGGCAGATCGCTACCAAACATGACCTTCGTACTGCCGAGAAAGCTGAGTCGCGCGAGATTTGTTTTGTGGCCGATGATGACTACCGTCGTTTCCTGCGTGACTGGGACGACAAGCACGGCCTTGTCGCCGCGCCGGGCGAGATTGTGCACACCGACGGCACCGTCCTTGGTCGTCACGAAGGCACGGCGTATTTTACAATTGGGCAGCGTCGGGGATTGGGTATTGCGTATCCGACACCGCTTTATGTGCAGAAGGTCGATGTAGCCAACCACCGCGTGATTGTCGGCGGCGACGAGTCACTATTCCAGTCCGAATTATCTGCTGAAGGTGTCAATTGGGTGGCAATTGAGGCTCCGGGTGAACCGTTTGAGGCCGAGGTCAAAATCCGCTACCGGCACAAACCGGCTCCGGCCCTCGTTACGCCCTTGACCGACGGTTCGGTCCGTGTTACCTTTAAGCAAAAGCAGCGTGCAATCACTCCCGGCCAATCGGCGGTCTTCTTTGATGACGACATCCTTCTCGGCGGCGGCGTGATCGCTTAGGCGGAGGATAACATTGGGCTTCTCATAGGAGGGGAGATGCAATGTCTCTGTTGCGCAGAACGATACCAGCGTTACCCATTTACCTGAGGAAGGCATAGCCTTATGCCAGACAAATCACCAAAAACTTGCCAGGTCATGATGCATCACGGCAAGCTATGTGACCGTGAGCTCTATAGGGATGATAACAAATGCCTCTGCCACTCAGAGAGAGAGGACAAGGATGCAGAGGATTTTCAGAGTGAACTGGATGAAATCTTTGCCGATGAATCCGCCGAATACTTTGACCTGACGCGTTTCGTGTTCCCCGAGCGAGGGTGGAGACTGCCGAAGGAGATCAAGAAGGACGTACATTTTGGAGCCGTGAAATTTCTGGGGGCGGCCTATATCGGCGGAACTCATTTTTCAGGCAGGGCATATTTCATTGGGACGGAATTCTTAGGCCAGGCGCATTTTGAAATGGTCAGTTTTGTGGGCGAGGCGCGTTTTCGATGGGCACAGTTCTTCGGCAAAACCACATTCTCGCAAACAGAGTTTATGCAGAAGGCAGATTTTAAATGGCTCGATTTCAAGGGGGATGGGGCTATCGGCTTTGCGAATATGTCTCTCGACAACTGTCTCTTCATCGGCACAGACTGCAGCCGACTTAAGTTCGTCAACGTGACGTGGCCGATCAGGCGAACCCTTTGGGGCCGGAAGTTCTTTTTCCGGAGGGCGGTCGCCGATGAACTCAATCCAGAGCAAAAGGACTGGGAAGGGGTGGCCGACCTCTACGCGGATCTCGAGAGGCACTATTTGGATCGGTCCCGGCACCAGGAGGCGAACGCTTTCTACATCGGTCAGCAGGATGTCCTTCGCAAAGTTAATCGAAGCTTCCGCTATTGGCTGGCTAACCGTCTCTACCGATTATTCTCGGTTTACGGGGTCAGCTACGTTCGCCCCCTCCTTTGGCTGGCGGCAATGCTTCTGCTTTTTCCGCTTGTCTTCATTCGAACTGGGATCAACTTTGGTCGCGTCTCAGGCTACTACTATGGCCGGTCTCTCAGTTGGGACATGTACTGGGATGCGGTCGCTCTCAATCTATCCTTTGTGACCTTTGGCCGGGGAGAGATAGCAGACTATCTGACTGAGCCCTGGCAGCGTGCGATCGTGTCGTTGGAGACTCTGTTTGCTCTTGTCTTAGTGACGTTTTTGGTGCTGGCCTTGCGACGCCTCTTCCGGCGGCGGACAGTTTAGCCGCGCGTCATTGACAAAGCGGTCGGCAACAACTATCTATTGAGTAGTGCCAGTGAAAAACTCAAGGAGGACATAATGCCTGAAGTGAAATTCTTAGGACACGCCTGCGTCACCATTACCGAGGGAAACCATAAGCTCATTATCGATCCGTTCCTGACCGATAACCCGGTCGCGGCGGCAAAAGCCGATGATATCGAAGCCGGTTACGTCTTGGTGACCCACGGCCATGGCGATCATATCGGTGATGCGGTCAGTATTGCCAAGAGGAACGACGCTACTGTTATCGGAACATTTGAGCTGGTCAATCTGGTTGGCAAAGAAGGCGTCAAGACGCACCCGTTGCACATCGGCGGTGGCCACAATTTTGATTTTGGCCGCGTCAAGGCGACTATCGCGCATCATGGTGGCGGCTACGGTCCCGATGCTTCGCAGTACACTGGCCCGCCGGTCGGATTTCTAGTGACAATCGGTGGCAAGACGATCTACCACGCCGGCGACACCGGCCTTTTCTATGACATGAAACTGATCGGCGAGATGAATGATATCGATCTGGCCTTCGTTCCGATTGGTGACAACTTCACGATGGACCCCGACGATGCGATCAAAGCGGTTGAGTTTTTGCAACCGAAGAAAGTCGTGCCGATCCATTACAACACCTGGGACTTAATTGCTCAGGATGCAGCCGCTTTTGCTGCTAAGGTGAAGAACGCCGAGGTCGTGATCCTCAAACCGGGCGAAGGCTGCAGCGTCTAAACAACACCGCACAGAGAGACAATGAAACGGGCTTCGGCCCGTTTTTTTATTGATCGGGGGCGTGTCTCAGACTAAGATGCCTCTGTGGTTGGTACAAACGTCTTAGACTGAAGTATAAGGAACAGATGAAAAAACTACTTAAGATATTGCTCTGGTTGGCCGGGATATTTCTGGTTGTGCTCATTCTGGCCGTTGTGGGTCTGAAACTGTTTTTTCCCGCCGAGAAGATCAAAGCTCTGGCAATCGAAACCGGCAGCGAAAAGCTTGGGCGAGAGATCACAGTTGAGGGGATTGATGTCTCGATCTGGGGTGGCGTGGGCGTTCAGCTTGAGAAGGTGACTGTCAGCAACGCAGCCGGTTTTGAGCCGGCACATATGCTCACTGCCGATCATGTTGATGTCAAAGTTCAGCTATGGCCGTTGATCAGAGGCAATATTCAGGTCGATAAACTGATTGTCGAGCAGCCTCGTATTGTTCTGCATAAGAAAGCCGATGGGTCCAATAACTTCACGTTCGCGGCTATCGACGAAAAAGCTCCCCCCGAACTGGTGGAGGGAACCCCTTCCGAAGCACGAGCGGCAGCGGCGGTGATAGCATTTGATAAACTTGAAATCAACGGCGGCAACTTAAGCTACACCGACGATAGCTCTGCGATCAGTCTGGACGTTGTGGGGCTCGATATCGCATCGTCGCTTGCGACCCCACGCGAGACGGTGTATCGTTCCAGCGGAACCATTAAGGCTGAGCGTATCGCCCTTACCGGTGTTGCAGCATTGCCGATCTTGAAGTTTGAGTTGGACTATGGTGTCGAATACGATCTTGCGACCCACCGCATTGAACTCGACGAGACCGATCTGGAAGTCAATGGGCTCAGTTTTCTACTGAGGGGAGAGGCGACTGTGCCCTCGGCTTCCGACACCACTCTGCAGGGTCGTGGAAACGTCAAGGCGGAACGGATCGCCGTGGCTGACCTTTTTGGATTCTTCTCCGAAGAACAGAAAGCGATGCTGGCCGATTATGATATCGCCGGTGAGTTTGGGCTTGATCTGGATATCGACTACGATGACGCGCGCGACGATCCGATGATATATAACGGTGCCGCCGAGGTGACCGATATGCGTTTGTCTCGAAGCGATATCGCCGGTGAGTTGCGGTTCGCCCGCGCGATTGTTGATTTCAAACCGAACAACTTGCGATTGAATATCGAGGATGGCACCTTTGATGGTCAGCCGCTCAAGGGTCACCTGGTGGTGGACAATTTCGACGATCCAACCGTCAACGGCGAACTCGCCGGTCGGTTCAATCTCGCTTTTGTGCAGCCGTTCCTACCGGCTGAGGGTCAACATCAGCTTGCCGGTGAAAGCGAGTTTGATCTGAAGTTCTCCGGAAACATCAAAGAGTATCAGGATATCGACTTTTCCGGCAGTGTTGCCGTTACCAACGGGCGTTACAATTCTGTTCTGCTGCCCGAACCAATTGATGCCCTGACTCTTGAATTGTACTTTGACAACAATGTTCTCAACATCCGCTCGTTCTCCAGCCGCACGGCATCAGGTGATTTTAATTTGACCGGTCGTATCGAAGACTTCCTGCCGTACCTGATGGCCAACTCGGCAAACCCGCCCGATGTGAAGCCGGTCGTCGATCTGACTCTCGACGGTAGCATAAATCTGGCG
>DAOWIM010000330.1 GCA_030640905.1 bacterium | reverse complement strand
GCCAGCTTGCCAATCGACTCGGCTGATTCACGGACAACGCTTGCGATACGTTGCATACCCTGGATTGTCTCGTTGACGATCTCTCCACCCTTACCGGCCGTATCGGAAGCGCCACGAGCACTTTCGGTAGCTTCGGCGGCGTTTCTGGAGGACTCAACGATAGTGGCTGTCATCTCTTCAACGGCCGTGGAGACCTGAGTTACCTGGTCGGTCTGATCCTTGGCACCGCGAGACATTTGCTCGGATGACGAAGCCACTTCGTTGGCCGCCGAAACGAGCTGGGTGGCGTTCTCACCAAGCTGGCGAACCATGCCGGTCAAGTTGCCGATCATCATCTTGAACGAATTGCCAAGAACGTCCTTTTCAGACTTCGGTTCCACCGTGATAGTCAGGTTGTTGGCGGCGATAGATTCAGCTGCTCCAGTCAGTTCTTTCATATAGTTAATCAGTTTCTCAGTAGATTCCTGCAGTGATTGAATTTCCCGGTCTTTCGAATTGATATCGATTTCCTGATCCGTTATGCCAAGGGCAGCAAACCCCAGTTGTTTCCTGATCAGTTCGAGCGGTCTAAACACCTTCGATCTCAATAGAAGGAGAAGCAGGATGATGAGGAATGAGCTTCCCATTGCTCCCATTATGATGCTCATCCAGAGGTTATGGCTTAGCGTCGATGTCAATTGCGCATTGGAAGTTGTCACCTTCATGCCTCCCAGGATAGCGCCCTCGGGCGCATCGTGACAGTCCATGCAATCCTTATGGTTCTCGAAGGTATGATACAGTAGTTCCAACGGTTCGCCATCGATGACAGTATCAAGGATATAGTCCTGTTTAGATTGAAAAACGGTCTTCCATTGCGGATCATTGGTTGGCTTCTCTAATTGGCTGATATCAGATGATCGAGCGATGATTCCGTCGGCATTTATAATTGTCAGTTCAGCGGATATTCCTTGCTTCACTATATCTTCAACCAATGGTTGCAACTCTTCGTTTTCACCATTGGCCATATACGTCTGAATCTGACGATCCAGTACATACTTGAGCGCTTCTCCGCTACTACGATGCAGATCGGAGACAATGTCTTGAGTGTTGTGGGTGCTGAACCAGAAAGCGACAGCAAAAGTAACCGACAGGCTTACTATCAATGTAACAGTCAACTTAGCCTTTAGTGATACTAACTTCATAGGAGAATCTTCCTTTCTACCAGTTACCCCTATATAGATGCATAAAAAACATTATTACCTACATTATTATCTATTTCGGTTATGGTGGTACCAGGCTTTAGTGTTGTGGCCGTTCAAAATCTGACCAATCTGAGATAAATGCAGAGCGTGGGTATAATTGGTCGACGATCCAGAGGAGATACCAGAAAATATCCGACCCCAACACTGAAAATCATGCTCAACTGAAGATTTCACGGCAGAATCCGTATAATGATTTCAGTGTGAAACAGCACGGGCGGTGGGTCACACAAATCCATTAGCAAGACCTACCGCAACTGTTAGCTTCGCCGTTGTGTCGGGTCTGTTCCAGCGAAAGCGCAAGAATGGCCTGCCCTAATGACGTTGCGTCAATGCGCCTGTGGTCGTATAATACACGCATGGGCTGCCTGACACTTCCCGCCTGCCGACATTTGTGGTCAAGGCGTTTCTGCAGATTGGTTGTAACTTGGATTCTGATCGTTGGATCAGTGCATGGGCGCGTGGCTATCGGTTCGACTCCTTCAATGGAAGCGGGCGGGCGAATCTCAGGAAGGATCGTTGATGCTGTCAATGGTGTGTCGGTTGCAGGGGCCAGCGTAGTCACAGTGAACGGGAGCGGTGGCACTCAGGCGGATGCCGAAGGTCGGTACTTGATTGACCGACTTGATGCCGGGGAATATTCCCTGCGGTTCAGTCATGTTGGCTATGAGACAAGACAGGTTGACGGTGTACGTGTGCGTAAAAATGAGACGCTGGTTCTCGATATTCGGCTAAAGAAGGCACCGATCGGTCTGAAGGGGATGACGGTTGTGCCGGGTCGTTATGCAGTGATGGGCTCAGAGCCGACAATCTATCAGAGCCTGACCCGGAGAGACCTTACCACCCTTCCGCAAGTTGGGGAAGATCTCTACCGAGCGATCAATCGTCTGCCGGGAATTACCTCAAACGAATATTCCGCTCGTTTCAATGTACGGGGTGGAGAGTATGAGCAACTACTGGTGACTCTCGATGGCCTGCAACTTTATGAACCCTTTCACCTGAAGGACGTTGAGGGAGGTGCATTGAGCATAATCGATGCAGCTGCGGTCGACGGAATCGAATTGATAACCGGTGGCTTCGGCGCCGAGTATGGCGATCGCATGAGCGGCGTTCTCTCCATCCGTTCGCGTCGGCCGCCGGTCAATCGCAGGAGGTTTTCTTTCGGCATAAGTGTTATGAATGTTCGAGCGATGTTGGAGGGAACCTTCAACGATAATAGGGGAGCGTGGCTTTTTTCGGCCAAGCGCGGCTACTTGGATCTGGTGCAGAAGCTAAGCGGCAGGGATGACAAGTTTAATCCAAGATACTATGATTTGTTTGCCAAGGTACAACATCAGATTGGCAGGCGCCACGTCTTTGCAGCCCATTTTCTTCGGGCCGGGGATAATTTGTTAATTGCCGGCTCAGAGGACTACTACTCTGAGTACGACACATTGGTTACCTCCTTCGATAATACCTATGGCTGGTTGACCTTGTATTCCGAATTCAGCGGGCGGCTTACGGCGCGAACGATGATCTCTTTCGGTGAAGTTGGACACGATAGATCCGGACGAGTCAGCGTAAATCACAATGGCACCTACGACATCTCGACGCGCGTGAATGATACCAAGTCCTTCCGGGCAGCCGCTATCAAGAGCGACTGGGAGTGGGGAGTGTCTGAGCGAAGCGTACTGAAGTTAGGCGTTGAAACTCGGGACCTTGCGGCCAACTACAACTACGAAGGTCACCTCTACCGATACTATTCTGATAACTACTGGCTTTTTAGAATCGACACGGTGCTGGCCAAGTTGGAGCCCAGCGGTGTACAATTTGGTAGCTACTTGGCGGGCCGTGTCCGCATAGCCGGGCCGCTGACTGCGGAACTTGGGCTCCGTTATGATCGCATGACCTATTCCGACGATGAAACATTTTCGCCACGAATCAACTTTGTATGTCGTCCAGGTCCCCGGACTTCCATTCGGGCTGGCTGGGGCTATTTCTATCAGGCGCAGGGAATCGACGGCCTCATGGTTGGTGACGGTGAAGACACCTTCAATACGGCGGAAAGGGCTGAGCACTGGGTAGTTGGCTTGGAACACGATTTTCCATTCGGGTTGCTTTTTCGAGCGGAAGGTTACGTCAAGAGATATTCCGATCTGCGGCCGCAGTTACGAAATCTCCGCGGCCTTATTGATGCTTTTCCGGAAATGAAACGAGATCGAGTGGTCGTGTATCGGGACGGGGCGGACTCAAGAGGCCTTGAAATTTTCCTAAAGAAACCTGTGGGACGCAAGATCACTTTGTGGGCGAGCTATGCTCTGGCCCGAATCGAAGACGATGTCAGTATTGTCAAATATGTGTACTACGATGATGCCGAACGATACGACAGGAAAATGCCGAATCCGAACGATCAACGGCATACTATCTACCTGGATATGAATTATCGCCCTACTCAAAAGTGGCAGATCAATATTTCCTGGCGCTTCCATACGGGTTGGCCGTACGCCGACAGCACCAATGACTACTCGGCTCAACTCAGAAGAATGTGCGCTGTTCGCTACGGCAATTATAGTCGCGTGGACCTGCGGGTGAATCGAGACATCAGCATCTTTTCCGGGCATCTTACCGCGTACATAGAACTCATAAACCTGCTCGGGCGAAAAAATGTCCGTCTCTACTACTATGACACAACCTGCGATCGGGATGGCTGTTACGATGTAAAGAAAACCGAGTATTGGTTTGGCGCTCTGCCCGTGTTCGGAATATCATATACTCGTGGATTTTAGCGGCGACCATTTACAGTCAATTGCAGAATCAAAAAGATTGCGTTGACCGGGGCTAATATCCTATACTATCTCAATGGGTTATGAGACTTTTATTGCCCGGAGGTATCTAAAGTCGGGACGGTTCTTTGTCTCGGTTTCTACCTGGATAACCATCCTCGGCGTGACTCTGGGAGTGGCCGTCGTCTGTTTCGTGATGTCGATGCACAACGGCTTCGAATCGGAAATCCGTACCCGCCTGCTGGGGACAACGTCGCATATCTCAATCTTCCCCTTCCGAGGGGGATTGATCGAAGACTACCTGCCATTGGTTGACAGTATCGAGTCAATTGAGGGTGTCATTGCGGCCTCACCATTTGTGTACTACAAGGCGGCGATTTCTTCAAGCACTGGTGGCGATGGTATAATTGTGCGAGGGATCGATCTGGAGATGGAGAAACGGACCTCCAACCTTGCCCGCGATATCAAGGCGGGGGAGTACACATTCGGTCCGGTCGTTGAGCTCGACAGTGAAACAGGTGAGGCCGATACTACCACCGGGATGATCCTCGGCAAGCATGTGGCCGAGCGACTGGGTGTCTATGTTGGTCAATCGGTCGTGCTTTATTCGATGCGTGGGGAGGACCTCAAACGCCATGCTCGTCCCCGGATGGCGAGATTTCACATCTCTGGAATCTTCGAAACCGGTATGTATGAATTTGACGCTTCGATGGGATACATATCGCTCCAGAAAGCTCAGGAGTTGTTCAAGACCGGCGACGCCGTCACGACGCTACATCTGAAATTGGATGACATATATAGAGCCGAAGAAATGACACCGGTGATCGATTCGATGCTTGACTATCGTTACGACGTTGTCCCGTGGAATATTCTTCATAAGAACCTTTTTTCGTGGATCAAAATCGAGAAGTATATACTTTTTCTGGGGTTTATTCTGATTGTGATTGTAGCGGCTTTTTCGATTGTCTCCAATCTTGTTATTGTGACGATGGAAAAGCGGTCGGAAATTGGTATCCTGAAGACGATTGGTTCAGTTCCGTATTCTATCGGAAAGATATTTGTATTTAAGGGCCTTACAATCGCCACTGGCGGGGTGATTTTCGGGTGGGTATTGGCTTTGGCGGCGGCTTATTTGCAGAACCGCTTTCAATTAGTTGCGCTGCCGGAGGAGATATATTTTATCAGCTATCTGCCTATCGAAGTACATTTGCTTGACTTTCTTGGAGCCGGCTTGGTTACTTTTGTTATCTGCTTTCTGGCCGCGTTGTACCCGGCCGTGCAGGCTTCAAAACTGGCGGTGGTCG
>DAOWIM010000124.1 GCA_030640905.1 bacterium | reverse complement strand
CTCGAATACGATCAAAAACGACCACCGTATCGGTGAGTGAATAACCGGCCAGGGTTAATAGCGCGGTAACAATAAGCAGATCGAACTCGAGGTCGAGGATATATACTATTCCCAGCACGGCGAGAACATCATGGAAAGTTGCGATTGTCGCTGCCACGCCGGAGCGGAAATCAAACCGTATCCAGATATAGAGGATGATTCCGAGAAGCGACAGAAGAATTGCTTTCTGGGCATCGTTACGCAACGATTCACCGACAGCCGGTCCGATCACGTGTTCGGAAACCATCGTGAAGTCATTGTCGCTGAATTTCTCGCTGAGGATACCGTAAAAGCGATTGAGGCGTTCTTCGCCTTCGCCTTCTGTCCCCGGCCTTTTCGTTTTGACGATAAAGGCATTGGCCTTTTCGAAGTCAGTCAATTCGGTGATCTGAGCATCCGGGAAATCGGTATCGACCGCCATCCGAAGGGCGTCAATACTTACCGGCTCTTCAAAGTATCCGGTTACCATGACACCACCGGCGAAATCGATCCCGAGGTTGGCCTTGCCCGTGGCAATCATAACAAAAGCCACCGCCCCGAGCAGCACCAGCGCCGCTGATATAACAAAAGCTATCTTGCGAACGCCGATGAAGTCGATGTTTGTTTCACCTATTATTCTAAACATTGATCACCATCCTTACTATATGCTCAGGGTTCGGTAGGCCTTACGAACGTCAAAAACCTGTTTGGTTATGACATAGGCCGTGTACAGGGATATCGTCACACCCCAGAAGAGTGTAACGGCGAAACCTTTGATCGGTCCGGAACCGAGAAGGAACAGGGCGCCGGCGGTGATCAGAGTTGTTACATGCGAATCAAAAATAGCAACGAAAGCACGCTGGTATCCGGCGTCAATGGAAGCTCGGACAGTCTTGCCGGTTCGCAGCTCTTCACGGATCCGCTCGAAAATCAGAATGTTGGCATCGACCGAGATACCGATAGTCAGGATGATTCCGGCGATACCGGGCATTGTCAGCGTGGCTCCCAGTCCGGCCATAATAGCCAGCAGGAAGAAGATATTAAAAATCAGGCCGACGTCGGCGATCAAACCGGAGATACGATAGTAGACGCCGATAAAAATCAGCACCAGTAGTAAACCGATCAGCGACGAGATGAACCCTTTGCTGATCGAATCGGCGCCAAGCGATGCACCTACCACGTTCTTTTCAATGAATTCCACCGGGGCCGGAAGCGAACCCGCCTTAAGAACAATCTCAAGGTTGCGAGCGTTTTCCATCGTAGCCGAGGAACCCATTCGGATCAAACCACGACCGCGAATCTTGGAATCAATAAACGGCGCGGACTCGACTTTATCGTCGATGATAATAGCCAGCGGCTTGTTAATGTTGGCGCCGGTCAGCTGCGCGAACCGCGAACTGCCTTCACCGGTAAGCGAGAAGTTTACAGTCAAACCTCCGTAGCTGTCGCGACCGGGTGAGATATTCTGCAGGTACTTACCGACAAACATGACCTTGCGTTTGACGAGATAGATGTAATAGACTTCGCGACTGTTTCTGATATCGGGTCGGGTTGACCAGCACCACTGAACATCGATCGGAATAACGGCTTGCACCTCAGGAAGGTTCAGCCAGCGATTGAACAGTTCCCGATCCGACTTGGCAACGGCAAAGCCCGGCCAGGAAGTATTGGTCTCCTGAGAATAAAGAACATTCTCTATCCGGCTGGTGAACGGAAGTTCTTCCTGATCCAGCCCGTAATCCTCGTCGAAGGCAAAAAGGTCGGCGGTATCAACAGTGCTGTCGCCGCCAAGAAGGTCTGCCAGGATGTTCTCGGAGTTCTCTTTGGTCGGTTCTGTATCGGCAGTTTCCGATTCGGTCCCGGCTGCTTCTTCTAAAGCCGTATCGGTGCCGGCGCGAGTTTTTTCATACGCTGCGATAGCCGAATCAATCTTGTTGACCAGGAGAGTGGAGTTGGCCTGGGTTTCCATCATTTTGAATTCCAGGACAGCCATCTGGCCGATCAACTGTTCGGCCCGATCAGCATCGGTGTAACCGGGGAGGTCAACCACGATCCGGTCGTTGCCTTGTTTGAGGATGACCGGCTCGGCTACACCAAGACCGTCGATACGATTGCGAATGATCTGCATCGCACGATCAACCGCTTCTTCCCGGGCTCCGGCGTCCAGTTCCTCCATCTTCACTCGAAGGACAACATGAATTCCTCCCTGAAGATCAAGCCCGAGACGTATCGCTTTTTGCTGTAGTTGAAGCAGGGCACCCGGATTGCTTTCCTGGAGAGCCTGCTTGTCATCTTCGCTCATTGTCCACAACTGAAAGGTGTTCCAGAAGGCAATAAGCCCCAGAACGACTAAAGCCAGTGTGATAATGATGCGCCAATTGCTTTTGGGCATTTACAACCCTTTCTATTGATTTATTGTTTCTATTGTTTTGCTGTCGAAGAATAATCTCGTCCCGAACGTGGGACGAACAAGGGGATATTTCTAACTGGTGCCGGAAGGGCGCGCACCGACCAATGTGAACTGTTTGCCCAGATCGGAAGATACCAGGTTGGTCGATGTTGAAATCGGGTAGCGGCTCTTTGCGCCACTGAGCGGGGAGATCGAGACAATACTGACTCCCCGGCCATATTTGGAACGGTCGTCCTGATTGGAATATTTCGACAGAGCCGGGAGTACGAGTCTTGCCGGTTGTTCGGTTGTCGGTTTGCCATCAGGACTCATCTGCTCAGGTGCTTCATCCGGATCGGGAGGACCTGCCACCAGACGGATATCAGAGGGGTTTTCATCGACCACCTCAACGGCCAGTTTGCTGTCAGCACATACGCGGTGGGCGGCTCCGGCTCCGGAGACAACTATTGCCATGACAGCCAGTAAGACGACGGCTGTTTTTGCGGCCTGAAGCGATATTTTGAGCAGTTTCTTCATATCAAATGGTAAGTCGAATATAGTATCGACTTCGATTCTGTCAATTCAATTCTCGGCTTTTTACGGAAGGATTTAAGTCCTGTCTGATAAATTCGCATAAGCTTGACAGCACTACTTCGACATGATATATAATCGATTGTGTTATATGTAGATAAGAGTTCAGCATATTCAGTGTCCCAATTGTCCAATAAAGGAGAAAATCATGTTCCGTTCAGGTAACTCCATTTTCAGAACTGTTGTACCGGTTTTCATACTATTGACGGTCCTTTGCGTTGCGGGAACCGCCAGCGCCGAAACTCATTACAAGCTGGACAATGGGATGGAGGTTATCCTCAGGGAAAACCATTCAGCCCCGTTAGCGGCCAGTATTATCTTCGTTAAGTCAGGTAGCAAATTTGAATCCCAATACGAGAATGGAATCACGCACTTTTTGGAGCATTTGCTCTTCGACGGCACCACTCATCTTGGTCGACTGGAATTGGATCAGTCGGTTCGTGATCTGGGGGGGTATATCAACGCTTTTACGCGCAAGGAACTGACCGCCTATCTGTGCCTTCTTCCGAGCCAGTATGTCGAATATGGATTGGCCGTACAGGCCGACATGCTTTTCTGCTCTACCATTCCTGAGGATGAACTGGCCAAAGAGAGGAAGGTCGTTATTGAGGAGATTAACTCTGGTGCCGATTCTCCCGGCGCGGCGGCCGAGAAATTCTACACTGCAAAGGCCTTCGCGGGGACACCTTATGCGCGACCGGTGCTCGGATATGCGCCTTTTATCGAAAATATTCCGAGGGCGGCGGTGATTGATTACTGGCGGCGAAACTATGTCCCGGCAAAAATGTCGATGCTGGTGGTCGGCGATTT
>DAOWIM010000003.1 GCA_030640905.1 bacterium | reverse complement strand
ATTGGAGATATTGATTCCGGCGCAGGCTGTTGAGGAGGGTGAGGAAGAGACCTTGACGACGATTCCTTACTTCAAGATTGGGTTCGACGCTGATGTTTTCAAGTGGATGGACGTTCGGTTTGGAGCGACTTCGTTCTGGAACAAGGAAGTTGACAAGGACCGCGATGCAGGTAACAAGTCAACCTACAAGTGGGCCGAGAACAATACATATCTTGGCTTCGGTTTCCATTGGAATCGGCTTCGTATCGACACCTACACCGATCCGGACCTATTCCTGCGCGGCTTTGATTTCATCAATGGCAAGGGTACCGGTAGCGACATGAATTTCCAAATCTCGGCTGTTTACGAGATGTAACGTTTTTGCAAAGCACGTAACAAAAAGGCCCGGCTCCTGGGGAGTCGGGCTTTTCTCTTGATCAGTTTTGTTTGACGATCACTCGATCAGTTTTTTTGCAAATTCCGGCAGGGCGAACGCTCCCCGATGGACAGCGTCGTTATAGTATCGGGTAGCGAGATTCAGTTTGTCGTATCGAGCTTGATCAAAGTCATCGAGCGGGTCGTGCTTTTTGCTGCAGAAGGCAAATGACCAGAGGCCGGACGGATAGATCGGCATGAAGCAGGTGTACATCCGGACGATAGGGAAAATGTCTTTTAGATTCATGTACAGCGTTCGGACTGTTTCCTGATTGTAAAGAGGTGATTCCGACTGGGCTACCAGGATGCCATCGTCGGTGAGACAGTCGAACACATCCTGATGAAACGGTTTCTGGAAGAGTTCAGCGGCGGGGCCGACCGGATCGGAGAGATCAAGAATGATAACATCGTACTGCCGGTCAGACTCCTCAATGTACTTCTTGCCGTCTTCGAAAATGATCCTGGCCCGTGGATCATCGGCGCCGGTGGCCAGGTAGGGGAAATGTCGTTTGGAAACTTCGACTACTTTGGGGTCGATCTCACACATGGTGATGGAGTTGACCTCAGGATGTTTGGTCGCTTCGGTCAAAGCACCACAATCACCACCACCGATTATGAGAACATCGTTTGGCTTTGGATGCACAAACAGTGGCACGTGGGCGATCATCTCGTTGTAAGCGTTGTTGTCATTGTCACAAACCATCAGGGAGCCATAGAGGACCAGCATCTTGCCAAAGTCCTTGGTGTGAAGAACATCGATCCGCTGGAAGTCCGACTCAATCGATTCGATAATCCGGTCAACTTTGATTGTCAGGCCGGAGAGTCCGTCGTGCAACTCGCTATACCAGACGTTCCAGAGGTCATGCATGCCCTCTTCGGAGATGTATGTCTTGTTGATATTTTCCCGTTTACTCATCGTCATCTCTCCGGTTAGTCAACCACCATGTATTCGGGTCGTTTCAGGGCGTTGAAATTGGAGCCGGAGACATCACAGTAGGCACCGGTCATGGTAAACATTATTCTCTCGCCGATCTCATGTTCCGGGATCATCAACCCGTCGCACATGACATCGAAAGAATCGCAGGTCGGACCGGCCAGCACAGATAGCTTACGTTCACCGTCGCGGCAGGTCACAACCGGATAGCGGCATTGATCGTACACGATGCCTGAGAAAGTGGAGTAGAGGCCGTCATCAAGATAGTACCACACCTTGCCATCGCGGATCGACTTGCCGATCACCGATGTAATCAGCGTCACAGGACTGGCGGCAATGAACCGTCCCGGCTCACTAACAACTTTGATCCCCGGTCTGATGTGACGGTCGAGCGCCTCCCTGATTGGTTTGCAGAAGGTGTCGATTGGCGGCACCGGTTCCACATACTCAACGGGGAAACCGCCGCCAATATCAAGCAGCCTGGTATCAAGTCCGGCGACATCAAGATCATGAATCAGATCGTGGGCGGTTTCAATCGCCTTGACATAGTTTTCACTGTAGACACACTGAGAACCGATATGAAAGCAGAGGCCGTAGAATTCATGGCCGTGCTGTCCGATCAACCGAGCCAACGGGACGACTTCGTCGGTTGTGCATCCAAATTTATATTGTAAGTTAACGACTGCACTGGAGTTGGTATTGATGCGAAACCGAATGAGCACTTTGAGCTTTTTGTCAGTGTACCGTGAAAACTTTTTGACTTCTTCGACGTTGTCAACGACAAAAGTTTCCACTCCTCGGGCCACGGCACGGTCGAACTCGTCGGCGGATTTGATCGGGTGCGAGTGGATCAGAGTTGCGGGATTGATCCCCGTCGTCAGCACTGTCTCGATCTCACCAACTGAGCAGACATCGAAATTGCAGCCGCGCCCGGCAAGTTCTGTAATAATCGCCGGATGACTATTTGGCTTGACGGCATAATGAATACCGACCCGTGGCAAAGCGTTCTTGAGAGCTTCGTAGTTGCGTCCAGTAGCAGATCGTGACAGGATCAATACAGGCGTTCGCTGGTCGGTCCGATTGAACAGTTCCCGAAGCAGCTCAGTACTGAGGCCGCCTCGCAGGGCAGCTTTTTCCGTTATTGAAAAACTGGTAGTGCCGATCATCATGGCCATCTCTACCTAATTTGCCCGAGCCGTTGTTGGCTGCGAGATGTCGGTTGGTTTGTGTGCAATGATCTCGTCATTGTCCGATGGTATCCCTCGCTGCAACGTCTTAACCTTAACCTGACTGGCGCCGAGTTGCTCTTTCATGTAATCAAGGGCGAGGTTCGGATCGACTGCTTGTCCGCAGGTGAAGAAATCGACAGCTGCGTAGCCATACTCAGGCCAGGTGTGAATCGAAAAATGGGATTCGGCAATGACTACAACTCCCGAGACGCCCTGTGGGTTATAGCGATGGAAAACGGAGCGGACGATAGTCGCGCCCGATCTTCGGACGGCCTCGTTGAGGTGCTGTTCAAGCAGATCAGTATCGTTGAGGACCTTGTGGTCACAGCCGGAGAATTCAGCTATCAAGTGTTGTCCGAGTATCTTCATTTTCGTTTCCTCCTTCGCTAAGTATCAGGAAGATGGTTACATCTGTGGCGGCGAAGTCACCCATAGAAGTGACACCACGCCGTTACTCATATTCAAAATCTGATGTTTCTGGTCGGCCTTGAAATAGAAGCAATGCTTGTTGGGAACTTTGTATTGTATGCTATCGAGAGCCAGAGTGGCCGTACCTTTTAAAACATATCCAAACTGTTCGCCTTCGTGCGGATCGCCTTCTTCCAGCGACTCGCCGGGCTGCAGCTCAAGGAAAATCGGGTCCATGAGATTATGAGTTGATCCCGGGATCAGCATCTCAAAGACTGAGGCGCCGTTGTTATCGACTGCGGCCCGCTCCGATGGTGCAAAGACAACCTTAGTCTTGCCGCCGTCGGCGAAAAATTCCGAAAGATTCACTCCGAGCACTTCGAGAAGATCGGCCAGGGAATCAATCTGAATCGAAGACTGTTCGTTTTCCAACTGGGAGATGAACCCTTTGGTCAATCCGGCTCGGTTTGCCAGTTCTTCCTGAGTAAGGTCCGACCGCTGTCGAAGTACTTT
>DAOWIM010000145.1 GCA_030640905.1 bacterium | reverse complement strand
TGTGGGCCCGCGCTGCCACGGTCATTTTCGACCCGTCTCCACTGATGAGCAAGAGCGCCATCAATTACGTTCCAATCGTCTGTTATGAAACAACGCCCCTGCCGCTGGAATCAGAAATCGTCCACGAGGTTTGCGCAAGTGATTCGGCTCTGTTTACATCGCCGTCTGCAGTCGAATCGTTCCGGCAACAATACGGTCAACCCGATGTAAAATTGATTGCGATTGGACGTACGACCGAAGCTGCGATGATACGAGCTGGCTGGTCCGGCATCACGGTAATGAAAGAACCCGACCTGAACATGATAGCGGAGTACGTGTAATGGATATGCCGATCCGGCCGCGACGATTGCGCCGAAACAAAATTATCAGAGACATGGTAGCCGAAACAAGGCTCAATATCGACGGAATGATCCAACCATATTTTGTCACCGACGGCAAGGATGTCCGTCAGGAAATAGGCGGATTGCCGGGAATCTTCCGGGAGTCGGTTGACCGATTGGTGGAATCTATCGGCGAAGATATGAAACTTGGTCTTAACCGTGTCATGCTCTTTGGAGTTACCGATCGGAAAGACCCGATGGCAACATCAGCCATTGACGCGGAGAACCCGGTCGTTCTCGCCACTCAGCAGTTGAAAAAACAGTATGGCGATGATTTGTTCGTCAGTACCGATGTTTGCCTGTGTGGGTACACCGACACCGGTCATTGCGGCGTGACAATTGATGGCGAACTTCACAACGATAAGTCGGTCGAAATCCTCGCTGCTATGGCGCTCACTCTGGCCAGAGCCGGATGCGACTGCGTGGCGCCATCTGATATGATGGATGGTCGCGTTGGTACGATTCGCCATGTCCTTGACAGCAACGGATACGAAAACTGCCTGATCATGGCGTACACCGCCAAGTATGCATCGTCGTACTATGGTCCTTTCCGCGAGGCGGCCAACTCCGCTCCGGGAAAAGGCGACCGCAAAGGCTACCAGATGGACATGCGCAATCGAACGGAAGCGCTCCGGGAGTTAACGCTTGATGAACAGGAGGGGGCGGATATTGTCATGGTGAAACCGGCCCTGGCCTATCTGGATATCATTGCCGACTTTCAGGCGAACACGGACTTGCCGATTGCAGCCTACAACGTCTCGGGGGAATACTCAGCGGTAAAGCTGATGGCCAAAGAAGGATTGGTTGATGAAAAGCAGATGGTTGTAGAGAATCTCACCGCCATAACACGGGCCGGAGCCTCGGTGATCTTAACCTACCACTTGAGGGACATCTTGAAACACGGATGGGATCATGAGTAAAACGGAAAAATCAGAAAAGCTCAAAGCGCTGGCCGAACAGGTTATACCGGGCGGCGTCAATTCGCCGGTACGGGCGTTCAAGTCGGTCGGGGGAACGCCGCGATTCATTGAGCGAGGAGAAGGTGGTTATCTAATCGATGTCGACGGCAACCGGTATATTGATTTCTGTTGTTCGTGGGGACCGCTGATTCTGGGTCACGCTGATCCTGATATTGTCGCGACGGTAAAAGATCAGATTGATCGTGGCATGACCTTCGGCGCCAGCACCGAGATCGAATACAAGCTGGCCAGTTTTATTGTCAATGAGATCGACGCTATGGAGTCGATCAGGTTTGTCTCCTCGGGAACCGAAGCGGTGATGTCGGCCATTCGGGTTGCTCGCGGATTTAAGGGACGTGACTTAATTCTGAAATTCGATGGTTGCTACCACGGCCACAGCGATCATCTTCTGGTCGCCGCCGGTTCCGGTCTGGCGACTTTTGGGCAGCCTTCGTCTTCCGGTGTCCCCAAAGAGATAACGCAACATACGGCTGTGCTTCCGCTTGATGATGAAGAGGCACTGGAGAAATTCTTTGCCGAGCATGGTGACCGTCTGGCGGCTGCTATTATCGAAGGTATCCCGGCCAACAATGGTCTTCTGATTCAACGTCATGATTACATACGCCTGCTTCGCTCTCTTACCGAACAGTATGGCGCGCTCTTGATTTTTGATGAAGTGATAACCGGGTTCCGCGTTGGCATGGGTGGTGCGGCTGATTACTATGGTATCACGCCCGACCTGCTTACCTACGGCAAGATTGTTGGTGGCGGCATGCCGGTTGGCGCTTTTGGCGGACGCGCTGAGGTTATGAATGTTGTTTCGCCACTCGGTCCGGTTTATCAGGCCGGGACGCTGTCGGGTAATCCGGTGGCGATGGCGGCCGGATTGGCGACATTGGAGAAACTCGCTAATGGTACTATTCATACCGAACTTGAGCAGAAAAATCGACGGTTCGTTAGCCGCGTTACGTCGCAGTTGACCGGGTGCGATGTCAACATCGCCGGCGTAGCGTCGATCTACTGGATAGTTTTCCAGCGCGATCTACCCCGAATTGCCTCGACGATCAAGTCCGACGGCATAGCCCACTACAACCGTATGCACGAAGTCGTTCTTGATAACGGTGTCTACATACCACCATCAGGTTACGAGGTTTGTTTCATCTCTGCGGCCCACACCGATACCATGTTGGAGGAAGCCGCCGATGTTCTGGCGGGCGCCATCAGGAAAGAAGCGCACCAATGGAGTTGAACAATTCCGCTTTCATCAAAGCCTGTTACGGTCGCAACGACGGCACGATACCGATTTGGATCATGCGTCAGGCCGGACGCTACCTCCCTGAATATCTGGAAGTACGCAAACAGGTTTCATTTACCGAACTGTGCCACTCGCCCGACCTGATCACCGAAGTTGTCCGTCAGCCGATTGCGCGATTCGGACTCGACGCAGCAATCCTATTCTCCGACATCCTGACGATGCTTGACCCGATGGGAATGAAATTTGATTTCCCTGACGGTGGCCCGCGCATCGCTGAACCGATCTCGACGCCGGACGATGTCGACCGCCTGCACGATTTTGATATTGGCGACAAGCTTTCGTTTGTGTTGGAAGGTATCAGGAAAATCAAGCAGACGTTGCCCGAGACGCCTTTGATCGGATTTGTTGGTTCTCCATTCACGCTGTCCTGTTATCTGATCGAAGGAAAGGGGTCGAAGAATTTTGACAAGGCCAAAAAGTTTCTGCATCAGTATCCGGATGCTGCACAGAAATTGTCGGACCTTCTCTCCGATGTGATCGCACGCTACCTGACCGCACAGATTGAGGCCGGAGCGGACGCCGTGCAAGTGTTTGGAAGCTGGGATGGAATCCTTTCGCACGATGACTTCGTACGATGGTCGGCAGCGCCGATAAACAGGATTTTCGACCGCCTTCAATCGTTGAAAGTGCCGCGCATTCTATTTGTCAACAACGTCTCGCCGTATCTTGATATCATCAACGATATGAACTGTGAGGTCGTCGGCGTTGACTATCGGGCCAATCTTGCTACCGTTATCAAAGCGCTGGATGGGAAATCGGTGCAGGGCAATCTCGATCCTTCCGTACTGTTCGGAACGCCCCAACAGGTTGTCTCATCAGCGAAGAAAATTCTCGACAGCGTACCGAACCATAACCGCCTGATATTCAATCTTGGTCATGGCATCCAACCCAAGACGCCAATTGAATCGGTAACCGCTCTGGTTGAAGCGGTTCATGCTTACAGGGGATGACAATGTCGGCCAACCAGAACCAGACGAATGTGCCGATTGACCTGCTAAAGAAGTATGATCGTCCCGGACCGCGCTACACAAGTTATCCAACGGCGCCTGTCTGGTCCGAGGATGTTCAGGCCGATGCCTACCGGTCGGCTTTGAAAAACGCCGGAGCCGATAGCCGTCCGCTGGCCCTGTATTGCCACATTCCGTTCTGCCGGAAACGTTGTTTCTACTGTGGATGCAACACCTGTGTATCCAACGAACAATCTCGGGCAACCGAGTATGTGCGCGCAATTGCCGACGAGATTGACACAACGACCGGTCTGCTGGGACGACGCACCGCGGTAAGCCAGCTGCATCTCGGCGGCGGCACCCCAACTTTTCTCGATGTTGACGGTTTTGGTATCCTGTTGGACAAGCTGCACGACTCTTTTGAGTTTGAGGCTGAATGCGAAAAATCGATTGAACTCGACCCACGCGTAACCACACCCGAACAGCTTGACTTCCTGGCGTCACGCGGTTTCAACCGTGCCTCACTTGGCGTGCAGGATTTTGACCCCGATGTACAGGATGCGATTGGACGCGTACAACCGGTGGAGCAGGTGCAGGTTATTTTAAAACAATGTCGGCAACTCGGATTC
>DAOWIM010000168.1 GCA_030640905.1 bacterium | reverse complement strand
GTCCACGCTCCCAATATCTTCCAGCTTCTTCGGTACGTTCTGTATCAAAGAAATCATCTGTCTTCGGTGTGGGGATGCTTTTGAATTCGCACTTCTCTTTAAGTATCCCCCAAAGCTCGTCATTTGAAAAGTCCGCTTTATATTCTTTCAACAGAATCCATACGTCATAGTAGTCTCTACTTTTGCCTCGCTGGAGAATTGATCGGAGTTTTTCGGAGAGAATCTCCTCCAAGGAATAGACTACTAATTCAGAATCAATGTCGTCAGCATATCCGGAGAGTATCTTTTTCTTTACCGGCTCTGAAATGAGTTTTTCCTCAAAAGCTATATCTATTCGAACATTGTTCTTCTGTCCGCTTGATTTTCTAAGCGGGCCGTCATAGCCAAGTTTGAATTGGGTAGATACCAGATCATTGCCAGTCTTAGGATATTGAGAGTATTCCATGACTCGCATACTTAGACCGAATAATTTACCGACTTTATCCACCGCTTCCTGAAAAACAGATTTCACTTCTTTGGGTTTCAGTTGTTCTTTTGATGTAAAATCGAGGTCTTCGGAAAATCGCCATTCCGGATAATAGAATTTTTTAAGTGCGGTTCCACCTTTGGACAAAAGACTTTGGTTGAATAAATCAATCTGAGAAAGAGCCATTAGCACTTTTGACAGGACATAATCTTTTTCGATTATTCCCGGATCAATTTTCGCCTGGGCGGCTAATGTGCGAATTTCAGTTGCGTCTATCATAGAATTAGTGCGTTCTCCACTCTGTCAGATTTCGTGGATTAACATTTACCGTTAAGTTCCACTCCTTATTCTGTTCTCCGGTAGACCTCTTATGACTTGGGTCTAAGACAGCAAAGTTTGGAGTTTTGTTCTTCAGAAGTTCTTTGCGAATTTTAGGCTTATTGATTTCCAGAATATCAAGCAGATAGCCGAGACGTTTAATAACAGCTCCATTTTTTATTCGTAGGGAATACTCAAGAAGTTTAGTGTAGTCCAGTTCTTTGTGCCCATTCCATAAGCCTTTGGCGACTTCCACAATTTCTCCGCAATAGCGTGGCTGATCTAAGCAATCGACTATGGTTTTCTCCTTCTCAGCCACCACCACTTTCTGGTTGCCAACCCAGTGTTCTTCAAAACCGAAAAATCGATTGGGATTGAGTTTTACAAATCTTATTTTCATCCCCTGTAATTCGACCGTCTTCTTAATCTTGGTAGTTGCAACAAAGATTGTTCTTGAGGGCTGTTCAGTCCACCCGTAGAAAGAAAGAGCCGTCCAATAACTGAGGTAATAAGGAGATACTAACTGAGAAGCTACAATTATGCCTTCTTCAGTATATTCCCCTTCTTTCCAAGCCTCAGGTGGAATGAGTAAGTATTTCGCTTTTTCGATTCGCTGTAGTTTCTTCTTCTGAACAAGACGATGAACTAATTTAGAAACATTGATATTAGTGATACCCATTAGTTCGGATGCTTCAGAAATCGAAAATACTCTACGACCGGACTTCCCGATTGTAGCTATCAATTCTGCTTCTTTTGAGCCTAAACCTGTCATCTTATATTGTTTAATCATTATACCCTCTCATGGAATAATGATACAACAAATAAATAGCTGTTGTCAAGCAAGTTTTAGATTCAAAAGGAGTAACTAAACTCAGTTTGGATAATAGACATTACGGTGTCTTATATCCATGTTGACATACACCTCTTTCTAACAGTTTTCTAACAAAACGAGCAAAAACAACAGATAATAAGGGAAAACACCAGACACTGTGTTTCCCGTAAGTAGTTACTACTACTACAGGTTAGTGTCTGGTGCTTTCTGTTGTTCGGACGTTAAAGCAAGCTCATAACCCGAAGGTCGGAGGTTCAAATCCTCCCCCCGCCACCAAATTTAAGTCCCTGAAGCCGAGAGGTTTCGGGGATTTTGTTTTGGATGGGATTTCCGAGCGGCATCATTTTCAAGTGGGTGGATGATACGGCGTCATTCGGTCTGGCGGAAAAAAGGACAGGACGCCATGCTCGGGGAGGGAGAAAAACACGGCGCCCTTATGTAACTGGACTGAGGATGTTTGAGAACACCCTCAAACCAAAGTATAGAACAATTTGTCTCGCTTGTCAAGGTCATAGTTGCCCCGCGAAAACCCCGTTGACAAATCCGACATTTCCTGCTATATTGTCGCATCACCAAGCGTCTGACTTCTTAGGAAAACCGAATTGGAACTACGGTTATCTGCGGAGGAACCATGACTCACCGATCAATTTTGATAGCAATTTGCCTTATTTGTCTTGTGGCTTCTAGCCATCCCAATGCCCAGACCTGGGAACAGACAAATGGGCCCTGCGGGGGAAGAATCTATTCCCTTGGTGTCGATTCCAGCGGGAACGTATTAGCGGGAACTGGGGGTGGCGGTGTTTTCCAGTTTTCTGAAGGCGACGATACGTGGTCCCAAGTCCTGTCGATGCCCACCGCCTCATTTTTCTCCATTCTCGTTAGTGCCGACGGAACTATATTCGCTGGGTCAAGTCGCCGCGGTGTTTTCCGTTCGATCGATGGCGGGGGAACGTGGGCGGAGGTCAATAATGGTCTTACCACAACAAAAGTCGCTGATCTTGCACAGGGCGTCAGCGGAGAGGTGTATGCGGCAACCTGGGACGGCGGAGTATTTCGTTCGGACGACCAAGGTGACAACTGGGATACAGTCAATACTGGTCTGACGTCTACGAGCGTATCGGTTCTCGCCGGCAATTCCGGCGGAGATATATTTGCCGCAACGTCAGATGGTGTCTTCTGGTCGACTAATAGTGGGGAGACATGGACAGCCGTCGGTGACCCGTTGGAAGACGTAGAAATATGGTCTCTGGCGATAAATGCAAACGGTTGGATCTTCGCTGGGACGTATGGTCACTATGCTTATCGCTCCACCGACACCGGGAAGACTTGGGAGCAACTCAACGCTGGCAACGGCCTGACCACCTATCATGTTGAGTCTATCGTTATCGGCTCCGAGGGCGACATTTTCGCTGCCGGCCACGGAGTGTTTCGCTCAACTGACGGTGGCGACACGTGGACCAGACTCAGCAACGGCCTGACGGGTGTCTATGTACTGTCTCTCATCATAGCTGCAACGGGTGATGTCTATGCCGGGACTTACGAAGGCGTGTTTCGCTACAGTGACGGCATCGGGAGCTGGTTGAAGATCAATGACGGTCTCAGGGCCACTCTGGTACACGCGCTTGAGGTGAGTTCCGGCGGAACAGTGTTCGCGGGGACCGGTAGCGGCATGTTTCGATCCACTGATCACGGCGACACTTGGACCCAGACGAATGACGAACTAGCTCACATCCACATCTACTCCCTGGCCATTAGCGGAACAGGAGATGTGTTTGCCGGGACATGGGCATACGGAGTGTATCACTCTGCGGACAATGGGGATACCTGGGTGGAGGCAAACAACGGCTTGGGTGACAAGTACATCTTGGCCCTCGCCATATGCCCCAATGGCAGTGTATTCGCCGGGAGTTGGGAGGGAGGTATTTTCCACTCCGAGGATAACGGTGGGTCTTGGAAGGAGGATACCACTGGCTTAGCCGAGGTCAGGGTTCTTGCAACCAACGACAGTGGGTATATCTTCGCCGGAACAGGGGGAGACGGTGTGTTCAGATCCAAGGATAATGGTGACTCATGGGAGCAAATCAACGATGGTCTGACGAGTCACGCAGTCTACTCCATAGCGGTCGACCCTGGTGGGGTTCTCTATGCAGGCACTTCTTTTATGGTCTTCAGGTCGGACGATAATGGGGATACATGGACGGACATCAGCAACGGCATATCGCATCAAAATGTTACGGCCATTGCCATTCACCCTACTGGGGCGATCTTCGCTGGCGTCCGGGCACATGGTGGTGTATTCCGCTCGACCGACAACGGCGACTCCTGGATTCAGGTTAGTGATGGTCTCAGTAATGCATCCGTTTTGTCTCTCGCAATAGGCACAAGCAAACGAGTTCTGGCCGGAACTAGTGGTGGTAGCGTTTTCCGAACGGTGGATTGCTCGGATGTAGATGACGATTGGACATGCGATGAGGACGACAACTGCCCCGACGATTACAACCCCGGCCAGGAGGATGAGGACTCCGATGATTATGGCGACGCCTGTGACAACTGTCCGGACGACTACAACCCAGATCAAGCAGACAGTGATTTCGACGGCATAGGGGATGTCTGCGATACTGATACGGTTGGTTTTGAAGTAACCGCCGTTGACTCCGCTGATTTCTACTTCATTCAGACGGCCGACCTTGACCGTGATAACTATCTTGATCTGGTCTATTCTGGTTCAGTCGATACCGGGCTGTTCGTAGCGTACGGCGACGCCAACGATACGCTGGGTACGCCGATCAATCTGCTACCAATCTTCGAGGCGGCCATAGCGGTGGACTACATCAATGCCGACACGCTGCTGGATATCGCAGCCGTAACCGCGACCTATCTCTATATCGCCCTTAATCAGGGCAATCGCGTCTTCGATATTGACTCGGTTTCCATTCCATCACCTTCGCCCTGGAGCAAGTCGTATGTCAGTAGTCACGCCCTCAATGGGGGAGTGCCTTCGATTACCATAGGGCGTTTCGATGACAACCTGTACAAAGATATAGGAATTGCTCCCAACTTGATATTCCCGGGCAACGGGGATGGAACATTCGATTCGCCCACCTCTCTTTCCTTTACCTATGAGACGATAAACTCGGCTGATTTCAACACCGACGGTACTATGGACCTGCTGGTAACGGCAGCCGATTCGGTCAAGATATATTCCAACGATGGGTCGGGCAATTTCACTCAAATCGTATCCGAGTTTATCGGTACGCCGGTTCTGGACATTCCTCCGGCTAACGCTATTGCTGATTTCAATCGCGACCGGAATCCCGACTTTGTTCTTGTCCAGCCACTGGCCAGTCCTGGCGGTACCAGCGTTATTGCTATTGGTCTCGGTCCCGACGATGGTTTCGGTGATCTCACACAGTTCCATACTATCTCGGTTGACGGTCAGGCCTATGACGTTGTGGTGACCGATGTCAACCGTGACGGTGAGCAGGACTTGGTCATTGCTAATGGTACCAATCAGCGGCTGGAGATTTATTACGGCGACGGCCTCGGTAGTTTCAGTGAGCCGACGTTCGTTCCACTTGATGCCGGCACGGACGTGACCTTTGTTCTGGCCTCGCTTGACCTCGACCGCAACGGTACTCCTGACTTCGTGGCCGGTGGCCCTGACGGCGACAATCTGATAGCCGTCATCGATCAGCAGACCGGTACGACTGAGTCGCTTGATGAAATGGTGGTAACGGGCTATGATAATGTAACAATGCAGATCATCAACCCGGCCGGCTTTGTGATTTCCTCTTCTTTTACCACCGTCGCCGGTGCGGATTACTGGCAGCATGATATTAACGGCGATGGCAGCCTCGATGATGAATCGTATGATTACAACCTGATGTACGGCGAATACAAGGTCGTTGGTTTCCCACGATGGGGTGCCGATCCCAATGAACCGATGGGAATAGGGATAAGAATTGATGGTACAGCCCAGGTATACATTGCCAATCAGTATGCTATCAGTCAGCCAACCTATCGGGCACCAGCTTCTGTCGAAGCCACTGGAGACAGCATAGTGTTCTACTATACGGTGGAGCAGTGTCCATCGGTTTCACCCCCCAATGGTCAGCAAACCAATTGCACGCAGCCGGTGCTTAACTGGAGGACACTGGCCGGCCAGAACAACCCCGATGCAGATAGTTTCCATGTGCAGGTGGATCAGGGGTATTACTTCGATTCGCCGATTCACGATATCGGTGACCTGACTCTGGCATCATGGGCCGTACCGGCTCCACTGAAAGTTGACTCAGTTTACTACTGGAGATACTGGTCGTTCACAGGCACGGAAGCGTCTGATCCTTCTCGAACATTCGCGCTTTATATCAGCGATGGTGACTGT
This sequence comes from bacterium, assembly GCA_030640905.1. Classification (GTDB taxonomy): domain Bacteria; phylum Zixibacteria; class MSB-5A5; order GN15; family FEB-12; genus DAOUUR01. The sequence goes on along the minus strand of DAOWIM010000168.1, from coordinate 5,536 downwards.
AGCTGTTGTATAGACATCCGTGGCAACGCCAATGGCGACCCGTGTGAGTTCGTTAACATTTCTGATATCACGTACCTTGTTGACTATCTGTTCGGTATTCCCTTAGGGCCAGCACCGCCGTGTTCTGAAGAAGGCAACGCGAACGGAGATGGAAACGAAGACATTAACATTTCGGATATAACATACTTAGTTGATTACCTGTTCGGCATTCCGCTGGGCCCGGCGCCACCGGCCTGCCCGTAACAGGCCAAATGTCATGGTGAGCGTAGTCGAAGCATGGAACACATGCGGTCGAAGATGCGCGCGGGTGCCACTCTCAAACTTGTTTGGGAGTGATTTGCCTACAAGTTCTCAGGGCCAAACAAGTTTGGCCCTGCCACCCGTTCGCCAACTGGTTGGTTTTGATATGGTTGTCGGGTTGCAAACCCGACCTACCATATCATCGCGATAGTCGTAGGTCACGGTTGCTTGCAACCTGACATCTATTTGTCCGTAGCGGACAAGTCTGTTTTAAGACACAAGCTTGCTTGCTTTGCGCTCGGTGTTTCTATTTCAGTAGCAGCATCTTGCGGGTTTCGGTGAACACTTCGGTTTCCAGACGATAGAAATAGACACCGCTGGCCAGACCGGAGGCGTTCCACTCCACCGAATGATAGCCGGCCGGGTAGTAACCGTCGGCTAACGTCTTGACAGTCTGACCGACGATATTGAAAATATTCAACCTGACATTCGCTGGTTCCGGCAAGGCAAATTCGATTTGAGTAGATGGGTTGAACGGATTGGGGTAGTTGTCACCGAGAGCGATTATTTCGGGCAACTCAGATTCGCCCTCCAGTTTTTTCCGCGTGAGAACCTTGATACAATCGCTGCCCTCGAAATAGGTGCTGTCATTGAACATGCCGGTTATAGTCAGAGTCATCTCCGCCTGCAGACCCAGTTCCCTGAGAGCGTCGGCGATTGCAGCCTTGTCGAACTTGAGAGTGAGGTCGACAAAACCGTCGGGACCTGCTTCGGTACAGTCGCAACTATCTTCCGGGTCTTCAACCGGCGCGGTGACATCTTCATAGCTCCATCTCAGTGGCGCGACACCGAGCAGTTCAAGCGAAGTAGGATCGATATCGTGAACATCGAAATCGGCCGTTCCCAGGATTGCTGCTGGAAGCGGAGCCTTGCCCCTTGTCAGGTCGCCTTTCATGTTGAACGGATTGGGGCAGGAGGTCGGCTTGATGTCAAAATGAACACCAGCCATTGGTGGCTCGCACGATTCGTATTCTACGCGGAGGGCGCCAAGCAACTCCCCGCAGCTATTATTGAGAGGTAAGGTGGGAGAGTCGGTCCTGACACCGAATTCTCCACCGGTAGTGTCACAGAAGAGCGGATCGGCAGAGAGGTTGCCTTCGATACCGGCTTGGTCGGCGATACATCCGACCCAGTCACCGCCGGTGTTGCCGTAAATGTCGGTGCATTTGAAGACCGGCGCGGCGGCGCTGTCACAGACGACGGCAGAACCATCGCCGTTGAAGACGATCAGGCTATACCGAACCGAAGCTACTGTGTCTGACGCGGCCACATATATCCCAGCGCCTGCCGGCGCCCAGTTGTTGACCATAGTGACATGTATGATGATCGGCTTTGAGTTATCGCGGCTATAGATGGCACCGCCGTACCCTGCTGAACCATTGCCGGCGATGACCGAATTGGCGATGATCGGTCGTGATTCATCGAAAGCGCATATGGCGCCGCCCCGGGCGCTTTCGCTATCAGGGTCACCGAAGGCAGTGTTGTTTGTGATAATGCAATTATCCACTACCGGATTGGAGAAGGAGCAATAGAGACCGCCGCCGCGAGTGGCTTTGTTCCCGGAGATGGTGCAGTTTCGCAGTTCGGGATTCGATTGATAGCAGGCGATGGCGCCACCGTTGGCATAGGCTATGTTCCCTGAGATGGTGACGTCCTCTATGATCGGCTTGGAACTGTCGGCGCAACAGATGCCGCCCCCGAATCCGGCCATGTTGAATTCCAGCACACACATTCGAATCGTTGGCGACGAGTTCATGCAGAGAATGGCTCCGCCGAAATGCAGGCCGTATGGTGCGCCCCCGGGAGCCCTCCCGTTCCGAACAGTGAACCCCTCAATGATCGTTGTCGAATCTTCGCCGTTGAGTATGAGGAATCCGCGATACGGTTCCTGTTCCGTCCCCTGGCAGTCGATGATAGTTACTTCCGGGCCGCCGAGAGAACGAAGAACAAGTCCCTTGCCGTTGAAGTCGATATCGCGGTTACCGTCACCTGTGTACGTACCGTTGGTGACGACCACCGTGTCACCCTCGTGCGCCGAGTTGATGGTATTCTGGATCGTGGCGAAAGGATAATCATTGCTACCATCGCCGGTGAGATCATCTCCGGAAACAGAGACGTACCAATTGGGACCATTCCACAAATTGAGCGTGCAGGTGGTGTCGCCGGCGCCGGTGATCTCCGAGCAACCGGTGCTGGCGGGCAGGCAGGGCGAGTTTGTGCTGATGTTATAGTCACCGGAAGCGGTGTCGCAGAATATTGGATTGGCCCGGTAGTTGTTTCTTAAGGTAGCCTGATCGGCGATGTAGCCGGTCCAGTCGCCACCTTCGTTCCCATATACATCGCAGCAACTGAGTGTGACACTGCCGTTCGCACGACCGTCCATATGATCAACACATGAGCCACCTTTCGAATAGGCAACGATGCTGTATTTGAGCTTCACAGCACCCTGATGAGCCAGGATTGCCGATCCCATGCCGGCAGAATTGTTCGCCAGCGTGATTTGAGTCAGAGTACAATCGGTTCCACTGATGTATAGACCGCCACCCTGCTCGGCTGCGTTGCCGACAACGACATTGTTTTCGAAAATAAGGTTGGCGGCATCCATGCATAAAACACCTCCGCCGGTCGGTGTGTACAGGGTGGAGGACGTAGTATTATTTCTAATGGTGTTGTCGATAATCTGGATCGTGTATGCCTGCTCTTGACCCCAGGCGGAGATACCGCCGCCGAATGCGGCATGGTTGTTTTCAATAATGTTACCTTTGATCAGGACAAGTGAGCCGGCCAAAAAGATACCTCCGCCGTGGCTGGTCGTTGTGCCTCCGGTGATTATGTTATTTAGTATCCGAATGGTAGTACTCTCAGCATAGATAGCGCTGCCGCGATGCGTGTATCCGTTCTTGATGGTAAGACCCTCGATGGTAACCTGAGGGTAGTTTCCTCCGGAGATGCCGACCGCGTGGAAACCAAAATGCTGATCCAGTTTGGTGCCGCCTAGGTCAATGATCGTACTTTCAGGACCATTAACTGAACGGAAAGTGACAGCTCTATCTCCCAACTCCATGTCACGATTGCCATCACCAGAGTATATGCCATCTTTAAGAATGATATGGGCGCTGTTGGCGGAAGCGGACAGTTCCAGAGCGCGCTTTATTGTGGCCACAGGGTAGAACTCGCCGCCGTCACCGTCGATATCGTCACCGTCGGGGGAGACGTACCAGGTGGGTCCGGCGTTTGCATAGCAGCCGATTCCAAGAGCGCCAATCTGCACTCCGCAATCGGCGTTATCTTTGGTGCACTTTGAATCGCTCCGCAGATGATAATTGCCGGTCGATGCCTGACAGAAAATCGGATCGAGCGAGAAGTTGCCGTTGATCTCAGCCTGATCGGCGATACATCCGGTCCAATCGCCACCCTCGTTGTCGTATATGTTGCTGCAACTGAAGGTTGGGTGTGCACTTTCGCAGTACACCGTGGATGGTCCGCGGTTAAGGGCTATGATGGTATTGGTGATCGTTGGGATTGAGGAATGCAAGTAGAGTGCTGCTCCCTTGCCGGTACTCGGCGGAACCCAGTTGTCAACAAGAGTACAATTAACGATGGTGGGATTGGAATTGGCCAGGTAGATGCCGGCGCCGTTGGCGGGGTTGGGAAACGTGAATAACTCAGGACAACTGTTACCGGCTAACAGACAGCGGTCAATGATCGCGTTGCTTTCAAACAGACACAGTCCCCCACCCAACGTGGCCTCGCAATCAGTAACGATCAGATTGCGCAGGGTTGGAGAACTGCTCTGACACCTGATTCCACCGCCGGCCATGTGTGTGCCCGACTCGCCATTGTATCCACGTCCATTGGTGATAGTAAAGCCGTCGAGTATTGATGTTGAATCCTCATTGCTCTGGAAATCGAAACCACGATACGCCATTTCACAATCTATGATTGTAGTCTCGGCCCCACTGGCCGACTTAACAATTATGCCCTTGCCGCCAAAGTTAATCTCGCGGTTGCCCTCGCCAGTGTAGGTGCCATCCCACACCATGACCATATCGCCGACCTGGGCCATATCGATACCATACTGGATAGTGGCATATGGGTTACCCATAGTGCCGTCACCAAGCAGGTCGTCTCCATCGATTGAAACGTGCCACAAATTGTTGAAGTCTTCACACCCGAGCCCGTAAGCGCCGACAAGCTGGCCGCAACTGTTGGCCTCCGGGAGACAGGGGGAGAGGCCACTGAGATGGTAGTCCCCGGCGGCGGTGTCGCAGAATACGGGGTCGAGCGAGAAGTTGCCGTTGATGTCCGCCTGATCTTCGATACAGGAACCCCAGTCGCCATCCTCGTTGCCGTACACATCACAGCAATTAAGGATAGGACTGGATATTGTACTATAGCAGCACACGGTAGACGGTCCGCTGTTGAAGGCTATAACGGTATTGGAGATAGAAGGCGCAGAGGAAGACAGGTAGAGTGCTGGGCCACAGGATGCAGCGTGGTTGCCGACAATAGTGCAATTGGTGATAGTCGGGTTAGATTGACGAAGGTAGATGCCACCGCCATGCGCCCGGCCATAAGGCCCTATATAAGGGCAACTGTTGCCGACAATCAAGCAGTCATCAATAGTAGCACTACTCTCAGCCAGGTACATCCCTCCACCGGAGTTGGCTGTACAATTGGTTATTATCAGGTTGCGCAGAGTAGGCGAACTGCCAGTGCATACGACGCCGCCTCCGTTGCTGTTGGCATAATACCCATTGGCGATGGTGAAGCCTTCGAGGATCGATGTTGAATCTTCGTTGCTGTCGAATTTGAAACCGATAGAATGCGATTCGCCATCGATGATTGTAACTTCCGGACCGTTCTCGGAGCGCACGACAATGCTCCTCCCGGCAAACCTGATATGGTGGTTGCCACGTCCAATATAGGTACCGTCGTGAACGATGATAGTGTCGCGGTCTTGAGAGCGATCGATAGCGAACTGAATGGTAGCAAACGGATGCTCAGGGCTGCCAATGCCGGCATCGTTGTCACCATCAACTGCTACATGGAAAGTCAGATCAAATCCCGGGTGGATACAGCCTACACCGAGCGCGCCGATCAGTTCGCCGCACTCATGGATGTTTGGCGCGCAGGGTGAGAACTCTCCGATTGTATAGTCGCCGTTCTCATAATCACAGAAGATCGGATCAAAAGCTGTGTTGCCGCCAGTGCCGATCATATGCAGGCCGCAGTT
>DAOWIM010000314.1 GCA_030640905.1 bacterium | reverse complement strand
GCCGATTCTCCGTCAGTGGCTGTTTCTTCGACATCCTCATGTCGGTCTTCTGATGGCTCTTGTTGTTTATCATTGTCTTGTTTCATCTCTTCTGTTTTGTGTTCGATCAGAACACTGTCACCTTGCTTCCGGCGCTTCTTCTTGAGTTCTTCCTCAAGTTCCTCCTGGAGAGCTTTGGAAAATCCGTTCCGCTCTCGTTCGGGATTTGAACGCACGACCTTTTTCAGTTTGTCGGGCAGCTGTGTTTTCGCCAGGTTGTCCGGCACTTCAATCGGGTCAACCATACGACACTGTCCCTTTCACAAAGTGTTCTAACCGGTCAAGGCAAATCTTTCCTTGACCATTCCACGCAGCTTAGCGACTGCGCGTGTATGTATCTGCGAAACACGTGACTCGGAGATCGACATCACCTGGCCGATTTCCTTCAGTGTCAATTCTTCAAAATAATACAGACCAATAACCAGTTTCTCCTGGTCGGTAAGTCGCTCAATGGCGACTTTCAAGAACGAACGAAGCTCGTCTTTCTCGACTTCCCCAAGACTACTGACAGCCGTCCGATCCACAATCGTCTCGATCCGCGGCACCTGTCGGTTGTCGTCTTCACGGTACACAACTTCATCCAGCGAGAGAATGCTGGTCCCGGAAACATCACCGAGCGCGGCATACAATTCGGCCATCGTTATCTTCATGTGCTTGGCCAGCTCAGTTTTTTCCGGCGGCCGTCCCAGTATGTTTTCCAGACACAAAAAACTGCGTTCAATCTCCCGAGACTTGGCGCGCGTTGATCGCGGCACCCAGTCCAACGCCCTGAGCTCGTCAAGGATCGCTCCCCGGATACGCGGCACGGCATACGTCTCAAATTTGACGCCACGATCAGGATCGAAATTGCCAAAGGCCTCGATCAAACCAATGACACCGGTGTTCACCAGGTCGGACAACTCGACCGACCGCGGGAAATTCATCGCCATGCGCGTCGCAACATTGCGAACCAACGCCACATACCGATCCAGCAACTTCTGACGGATCTCCGGCGTGCGATACTTGCGATACCTGGCCCACTCGCGGGCCGGTACTTCCCACCTTCTGGCTCTCTTGACCGGGGCTTCTATAACCTTGTCTTTAACAGCCTCAATTTTTGAGTTACTGCTCTTCTTTTTCGGCTCAATTTTTAGTGTGCTAACCATATGTCTGCTATTCCCTTATATCGGCCGTAGCCTCAAGTTCGTTAACTTCCATGGTAGGTTGTGGATCGATACCCTCCCTTGTGGGGGCGACTACACCGAGGAGTTGACAAGATAAATCGGTCAGCGAGCCGGACACCAATCCTTCGGAATCGACTTCTGAGAGCGGCTTCTGAGCCGCTACGGAGTTTCGGAAAAGATCATTTTGATTGATATGCCCCAAGAACCGCGGGGCGAAATTTAGAAATTGCTCTGTCAATGCCAGGAACTTCCCCTGTACCTGGTCGGTCTCTTCCGCAGAGATTGTCCGATTGACAAGAAGGCGACAATCGATATTGCGGTTGGCCGTCACCAGCGTTTTTACTAATCCGAAGCAGTCGGAAATCGAGGTCAACTCCGGAACCATTACCAGAACGTTGATATTGGAACCATGAGCGATCACTGTCGATGCCTCGGAGATACCGGAGCTGTGGTCGATAAGAACGACGTCGTATCCCGATGCCTGCTCTCTGAGACGCTCGACCATTGAAGCCGCCCCGGAAACATCCGATTGCACCGGCGCGGAACCCTGCCATGTGGAACCGAGGATATCGAAATTGTCGGTAACCGGCGTGACTGCTTCTTTCAGGCTCATCTCGCCGGAGAGGAAATGACCGATCCCCCTCTCACACGGAACATTGGCCAGGATATGGATATTACCGGTCGAGAAATCGGCATCAACCAACAGAACTTGCATACCGATTGCGGCAAGGCGTTCGGCGAAATTGAACGACAGAATCGATTTGCCTACGCCACCTTTCCCCGACAAGAACGATATCAACTGCAGACCGCTGCTTCGTTGGAGATGCGTTGATGTTGAATGCAGCCTATTCATTGACTACTCCCGTCCCCAGAAGCTTACGCGCCACCATGTCAGGATCGGGGGCATTGATTGAACCGGCACCGCCCGGTGAATTGGTTGTGTGTGCCAGTTTCAGGCCGGTAGCTGCTGTCGCTGCGATCATCGATCCCAACCGATCAGTAAGGTCAGTCATCGTGATGGCCACATGCGTCGGCGCCATCGTTTTAAGAGACATGGCCAGAGTCGGAATATCATCGGAGCGAGTGATCGCCGAGAAGACCGCCAGACAATAGGTCGGCCTGGCTTGCTTAATTTTTTTCGCGAGCCTCTCTACTCGCGCATCGTCCCGAGGCAAAGCCGGTGTGTCAATCAGCGTGATTGTATCGGAGCCGGACCGGACAATTTCTTTCTCTTCGGTAAGGTCCACACCCAGCAGGTCAGCATAGCTGCCAATTTCATCAATCGCTCCGATCTTGACATCATCAAGCGTGACAAGTCGGACCTTACGTTTCTCGTTAGCAACCAACTGAGCCGCCAGCTTTCCCATGAGGGACGATTTCCCCGCTCCAGCCGGACCAACAAACAGAACGCGGTCTCCCGGCTTGAAGGCAAGGTCGGGAACCATCATGGTGGACAATTCTAAGACGAGTTTGCCCTGCACCAGAGATACATCGGCGATATCGCTCTCGTCCATCTCGATCAACGTCATCATGAACGCATCGAGGAAGTCCGAAGGCACGTCGGCCTGCTTCAGAGCATTGATTATTTCACGACAGCGCGTCAACTTGTCCGACTCGACGGCTGCCTTCAAATTTAGATTGAATATCTGATCAAGACGTTTTTCTATTCGATCAATTCTTGAATCAAGTTTGTCGTTGCGCGTCTCGACAGCCGGTACGACCGGTACGTTGATAGTCTCCGGAGGGCTCACCACCGTTTCTTCAGGCATAGACTGATCCGATTCGGTCATAACCGTCGTCCGGTCTTTCACCGTCTTTGCCGTCGGCGACAAATCAGAAGCATCGGCATTTTCCAAACAGGCGGTCACCTCCATGCGACCTTCCCGATTGCTGCCGTCAACTTCGCGAGTCTTCAGTACGTATGCATCGCCGCCGAGTTCTTCCCGCACCATCTTAAGGGCGGCTGCGGTCGACTCAGCTCTGTACGTTTTGATTATCATCCTGTAACCTCACCATCCCGGTTGAGACAAGTTCGACATTGGACAGAATTTCGTTGTACGACACGACTGACAGGTTGGGCGATGACGCCTCGACCAACCGCCTGAGGGCCAGTCGAATGTTCGGTGAACAGATACATACCGGTCGTTGTCCGGCTGCCTGCAGCACATCGACCTGTCTGGCCATCTGCTCCAGGAGTTTTTCAGTCATCACCGGATCGATCAGCAACATCAGACCCTGTTTCGTGTTCTGAATTGAATCGGCCAGCGCCTGTTCCAGCGCCGGGTCGATCGTAAAGACATTGATTCTGCCATCTTTATCTTTGTAGAGTTCCGTAATTTGTCGTTTGAGACTCATTCGAGTGTACTCAGCCAACACATCGGCCTCGGAACTGGCCGGGGCGTAATCGGAAACGGTTTCGATGATTGTAGCCAGGTCACGAATGGGGATCTGCTCGGAGAGAAGCAGTCCCAATACTTTTTGCAGCAGTCCGAGCGAGACAACTTCGGGGATCGTTGAGTCAACCAGCGCCGGGCTGTCTTCTTTGAGCGTATCGACCAGATGCTGCACATCCTGTCGGGTTAGAATCTCCGAGGATGCCTGTCGTATCGCCTCCGTCAAGTGTGTAGCCAAAACAGCCGGCGGCTCCACGACGGTATAACTCTTGGCCTCGGCAACTTCTTTGAGGTTCGGAATTATCCATGTCGATTCGAGATTGAATGCCGGGTCTCTGGTCTCAAAACCTTCCAGCTTCTCTTCCACAAAGCCGGGGTTGATCGCCAGCATATGATCCGGCATCAACGCAAAACCAGAAACGCGGACGCCTTTGATCTTGACCTGATATTCATTTGGCTTCAGTTGGATATTGTCACGGATGCGTATGGGAGGAACCATGACGCCCAGTTCGGTGGCGAGTTGCTTGCGGATGACAGAGATACGATTCAGCAAGTCACCGCCCTGCCCGGCATCAACCATAGGTATCAGACCATATCCGATCTCAAGCCCAAGCGTATCAACCTTGAGATGATCTTCAGCCCGTTCTTCCGGTTCGGTCGTTTTCTCAGCCTCTTTGCTCTTGTTCGCTTCGCTGATCTTTCGTTTTTTCTGAACTTCCAAGGTCATGTAACCAACACCACCGACTATGAGCCCCATGACCATGAAAGTCATGGTGGGCATGCCGGGGAGAAGACCAAAAATGAACAGGACAACAGCGGTGACCATAATGGCCCGCGGCTGGCGCGTAAGTTGGTCGGTTAAATCCTTACCCATGTTTTCCGACGACGCCCCTCGGCTGACGATGATACCCGATGCGGTTGAGACCAACAGTGCCGGAATCTGTGTGACCAGACCATCACCAATCGAAAGCAAGCTGTAGGTTCTCAGCGCCGTACTCAGATCCATATCATTGATGGCCATGCCAATGACAAAGCCACCGATGATATTGATCAGCGTGATGAGGATACCTGCGATAGCATCGCCACGGACGAACTTCGATGCACCGTCCATAGCACCATAGAAATCAGCTTCCTGGGCAATCTCGGCGCGACGGGTGCGAGCATCAACGTCGGTTATGATCCCGGCATTGAGGTCGGCATCGATCGCCATCTGTTTGCCGGGCATGGCGTCGAGTGTAAAGCGAGCGGCAACTTCAGAAATTCGGCCGGCGCCTTTGGTGATAACTACAAACTGAATAATGACCAGAATTACAAAGACAATGAACCCGACGACGTAGTTGCCCTGGACAACGAAATTACCAAAACTGTTGATGACTTCACCGGCGTAGGCGTGCCCGAGAATCAGGCGGGTCGATGCCACGTTCAACGACAGACGCATCAGCGTAACGACCAGCAGCATACCGGGGAATACCGACAGGTCGAGCGGCCGTGTCACGTACAGCGTGGTCAGCAGAACAACGATCGAGAATGTTATGTTGAAGGCGAGCGCAAAGTCCAGCATGCCGGTTGGGATCGGAATCACCAGTACGCCGATAATCGCGATTACTGCCAGCGCCAGCACGATATCAGAGCGGGCCGACAACGTCTCTAAGAAAGTCGGTTTCGAAGCGTCGGCCATGTCAGGTTACCGCCTTCTTTTTGAGACTATAGACATAGGCCAACACCTCGGCGACGGCACGGTAGAGATTGGCCGGCACCATCTGACCGATATCACACATCTTGAACAGCGCTCGGGCCAGCGGCTTATCTTCGATAATCGGGATGCCGTGTTCCAGAGCGATCTCTTTGATCTTCTGGGCAATCAGGCGCTCTCCCTTAGCCACCACCGTCGGAGCTGTCATGTCATCCTGATCGTACTTAAGGGCAACCGCCAGATGAGTTGGGTTGGTCAGCACAACATCGGCCTCCGGTACCTCACTGAGCATCCGGCCACGCGACATCTCCCGTTGCAATTGCTTTATCCTTGACTTGAGAAGCGGGTCACCTTCGGTATCTTTGTATTCTTCCTTCAGTTCCTGTTTTGACATCTTGATCGATTTCTCAAATTCGTACCGCTGGAAGAAATAATCGAGAACGGCAATGACAAGCACGACGCCACCGATTTTTAATGCCAGCAACAGGGCAAGCCGACCCATCGTAGCGGCCACCTGGGGTATCGTCATGTCCGGAAGAGCAAAGAATGATTCAAAGTCGGCACTGATCCCCTTGTAAGCGACAAAACCGATAACACCAAACTTCGCGGTGTTCTTCACCAGATCGACCAGAGACTTCACCGAGAACAACCGCTTGAGACCTTTGAGCACATCGAGCTTTTCAAACTTCGGCTCCATCGCCTTCGGCGAGATGCGAAACCCAACCTGCGCGATGTTGACTCCCAATGCGACTACGATAAGCACCGCAAACACTGGTAACATGATCAGGAAAAAACGAACCAGGCTGTCTCCGAAAATCTTGTAAAAGGTCGGATCGGATGCGGCGATAGTCGGAGCGTTGGCCATCGTATGCTGCATCAGTAGCTTTAGCTGAGCGGCCAGCGATGGACCGAGCATGAACAAACTGAGAAAACCAAGCAGAATGATGGCAGCGGCGTTAAGCTCCATCGACTTGGCAACTCGACCTTCTTCGCGGGCTTTTTCCCGCCGCCGAGTTGTTGCTTTCTCTGTTCTTTCCTGGAAACCCTGATCCGCCATCGGTCCTTAGGCCTTCCCCATCGAGAGAAACATCACCTTGAGTTCTTGGTCGAGAAACCCGAGATATTTTTCCAGCACGTAAACGGCGATTGGCAGCGATAACGCTATCACGGCCAGGCCTACGCTGATCTTGATCGGGAAACCAACAAAGAAGACATTGAACGAGGGCATCGTCTTGGTGATCGTGCCCATCGCAACGTCGGTCAGGAACAGAGTTATCATCACCGGAGCAGCCAGCTTCAGCGCGATGACAAAGACATAGGCGCTGTAACGGATGATCAGGTTGCCGACTTCGCCATCGATTGCTACTCCCGCGGGCGGGATGACTGCGTAGCTGTCGGCAAAAGCACGAATGATCATGTGATGACCGTCCAGCGCGAGAAACAGAAGCGTCGCAATTATGTACCAGAAGCGCCCGATGATCGAGACCTGACTGGACGTGTTCGGATCAAATTCGGTAGCAATGGCAAGACCAACCTGGTAACCGATTATGGAACCGCCGGTCTGAGCCGCGTAGAATATCAATTGGAAAAACAACCCGATGATCGCGCCGACCAGAATTTCTTTCAGCGCCAATCCGGCCAACTCCCACAAGGAAGAGACCGGTGAGATTTCCACTGAGTCCAATGCAACCACCATGATCATCGAGATCAGGATCACCATGCCAAACTTGGCGGCCTTGGGCATCATCCGATGACCCAGAATCGGAGCCATCAGGAACAGACCTCCAAGACGCAACAAGATCAGCAGGAAGAGCTGAAGCTTGGCGGGGCCATATTGAATAAAATCAAACAAGTCGAAATCCTTACACCTTTGGTTATTCGACTATATTCCTAATCAAACCGTGTGCCGTTTTGAAACACGTCATGCACTCTACTTAAGGGATTACTATGTCACGACTTACGGGAGGCTCCCAGAAGGCGGGGAGCGGAAAGTTCCATAACTGCGGAAAATTTTACCAGTACTGTTGGAAAATAGTTCAGCAGAGCGCCAATACAGACGTCATACTAACCGGCAAGTTGGGGAATCAGTTCGAACATATGGCGAGTGAAATCGGTCAGCAGGTTGATCATCCAGGGGAGGAAAACCAGCAGGGCCATGCCGATAGCGAGTATCTTCGGAACGAAGGTGAGGGTCATCTCGTTGATCTGTGTAACCGCCTGGAAGATGGCGATGGTGAGACCGATAATCAGGCCAAACAGAAGCATCGGTCCGGCGACCAACAACGTCAGCGTCAGAGCTTCACGACCAATAGATACAACCATTTGCGGTGTCATATGCTCATCCCTCCGCTAAACATGAAACGATTCGACCAGTGATTTGATCAACAGATACCAGCCATCGACCAGTACAAACAACAGAATCTTGAATGGCAGCGACACGATAATTGGTGGCAACATCATCATACCCATCGACATCAGCACCGATGCCACGACCATGTCGATCACCAGAAACGGCACAAACAACACGAACGCAATCTGGAAGGCGGTACGCAGTTCCGATAGAACAAAACCGGGGATCAGGACATGGAGCGGAATATCTTCGGCATTGTCGGGTTGATTTTCCCTGGCGATATGGACAAAGAGGGCAAGGTCCTTCTCCCTTGTCTGGGACAACATGAACTTGCGGAACGGCTCCGCTGCCTTGGCAAACGCTTCCTCGCCGCTTATTTGCTTTTCGATGTACGGCTTCACTCCCTCGTTGTACGATTTCTCCGCCACCGGCGCCATGACAAAAAACGTGAGTATGAGCGACAGGGCCACCAGCAACTGACTCGGTGGCATCTGGTGAATCCCCATAGCGTGTCGCAGGAAAGCCAGCACCACTGTAAAGCGTATGAACGATGTCACCATGATGACAATTGAGGGCGCCAGCGATAATACTGTCAGGAGAATGACAATCTGGAGGGTGGTTGAGACATCGGAAGGATCGGTGGCTTCACCGACCTCGACTGATACCTTCGGAAATGACTGCGCACTAAGACCTGAGGCGACAAGTACGATCATGCCGACCAGGAAGAGGATTCTCACCGTAGTCTTGTTCATATCCTATATATTCCAATTCCTATCGCCGCATCCATGCAGCGGGTTTGAGGCTAAATTCCGGATGCAATTACACCCGACCGATCAAGCCTCAAGCGCTTCTTTGTTTTTTATCAGTCCGATCTCCTTAAGTTTTTGTGAAGCAACGGCAATCGCCCCTCTGAAACCATCTGCTTCCAATTGTTGCGCCGGTTCAATTGCTACTATCGTCTCTGTCTCTTCGGCGGTGAATTCGGTCAGGGCCGATATATTTGACTCAGTGACTCCCACCAGCACCGTCTTGTTGCCTACTCGGATCAACGAGACCGTTCTCTTAGGACCGACGTAGGTTGTTTCCAGAACCTCCAGTAACTGCTGCCCGTTGCGGCTCTTGTTGCGACGGTTCATAAACCGCTTGAGGACATACACTCCCCCATAGATACATGCGACTACGATAACCAGTGCGCTGAGAATTTTCAGCAGCGATGAAGCTGCCGTCAGGGACCCGCCTGTGACCGACCCACCGCCGGATAACTCTTCCAGAGTGATCGGAACCGGAGTCTCGGTCGAGGCTCGTTCGGCACTCACCGGATCGGTGTTTATAAAGACCAGGCCCGCTATCGCCACGGCCAGTATGATGGCGACCGTGACCAATCGTCTACGCATATTGTTACTGTTGGTCGGCAATGCTTCTCAACCTTTCTTCAGGAGTCATCAATTGGGTGATTCGGACGCCAAAGTTCTCGTCGATTACAACCACCTCACCTTTGGCAACGGTCTTGAAATTGACCATCACATCGACCGGTTCACCGGCCAGCTTGCTCAGTTCAACAACCGATCCCGGTCCGAGAGCGAGAATATCGGAGATCGACATTTTCGTTCGTCCCAGTTCGATTGATACCGGCAGGTTTACATCCATCAATAGATCGATGTTGCGCGGCTCCGACTCGTCGGCCGGTTCGGAGAGATGCTGGAACTCAGCTTCGGCAACGTTAGCAGCGCCAAAGTCGATATCCTCCGGTGCAGCTCCACCGTCGGCATCGGGCAAATCTTCAAGCATCGCCAGCATCTCGGCCTCAGCGTCTTCCTCGGAAGCATCCTGATGTTCCGGTTCAGCGGCGGGCGCTTCCTCGGCGGAGTCTCCCTCAGCAGCAGCCTCTACCTCCTCGGAGACACCATCAGCAGCCGGTTCATCTTCCACCGCGACAGGCTCATCGCCTGCTTCAGCAGCCGACTCCCCTTCCGCCTGCTGATCGGCCGCCATAGTGGCATCGACCGGGGTCTCTTCCTGATCGTTTCCGGAATCTTCTACCGGCGTATTTTCGGCCTGATCCAGATCGTTCTCATCAGCCATTTTCTATATCTCCTCTACAATACCTTCTATGGCTTCAACCACCTGGAAGGCTTTCTTTTTTCCGGACAGTCCGGGCTTGGCAAAGAATTTCTTGCGTTGGTTGATCGATATTTCCATCGGTTGCACTATCTTCTTTTCGGATGGGACAATGTCGCCGACCCTAAGTTTCAGGAAGTCTTTCATCTTGATAGTAGTATCAAGAAGATTGGCCGTCACCACCGCCGACACACTCTGCAGGTTGTTCTCATTGAGGCTGCGGTCCGCCTCATGGCTTTTCTTCTTTGTGGCGTCAATCCAGTTCTGGGCCGAGAGCTTGGTCACTATCGGTTCCAGCGATACATACGGGTAACACATGGTCAGAAGACCAGTTGATTGAAAGAGCTTGATCTGGAATGAAACAACCACAACTGTCTCGCCCGGTGGGACGATCTGAATAAACTGCGGGTTGGTCTCGAAACTCTTCTGATCAATCTTCAAGTTGACGATATTCTCCCAGGCTCGTTCCATATCTTTGTACAGTGAGTTAACGATACGCGCCAGAACAGATCGTTCGATACCGGTTAGTTCGCGTTCAGTCTCCAGAATCTTTCCGGTACCGCCGAACATCCGGTCGATCAGCGAAAAAGTCAGCGTCGGATTGAAATCTACCAGACATACCGCCTCCAGTGGCGGGGCTGCAAAAGTATAGGTACAGGACGGCGTGACCAGGGACATGATGAATTCGGAGTATGTGATCTGATCTACTGATACCAGGTCCACGTCGACAATAGTCCTCAGGGCCGCCGAAAGAGATGAACCATAGTGCCCTGAAAAATTATCGTGAAGATTCTCCAGAGTCCGAATCTGGTCTTTTGATACTCGATTGGGGTGCTTAAAGTCATAGGCAACGATCGATCGTAATCGTTCGTCATCTATCGGGTCATCGGCAACATCCTCGTCGCCGGACGACACCGTCGTCAACAGAGCATCAATCTCATCCTGTGATAGAATCTTGGCCATTGCCGTCCTGTCCTATTGCAACACAAAGTCGGTGTAATACACGCCAGCCAATTCGTCGGTCTCCATCAACTGGGATATACGTTTCTTGATCTGGTAGCGCACAATTTCTTTTTGTTTGGGGTCAGTTAACTGAGCCACTGTCTTGGAAGAGAGAATCGTTATCAAAGCATCCCTGATAACAGGTGCTCGCTCTTCGAACTCAGCCGCCAGATAGGCCGACTCTACCTCGAAGGCAAACGAGACCGACAAGAAACGCGACCCACCGGTACCAGCCGGATTGATGACGATATCCTTTACGGCCAGAATCTCAGGACCTCCGCCCTCTTCACCATGACTGGCTTTTTTGCGAGGTTTCTTTTTTGGTTTCGGCTTTTCACCGTGTGCCGATTTATCCTTATCGCCCCCATGTTCGGCGACCTCCTCGGTCGCGTCTACGGACTCATCGGAACCAGACATCATCGGCTTGATCACAAACAGTGTCAGAGCAACGCCTAAGATAATTGCGCCCGCACCGATCCCGCCAAAGAGGATCATCTTATTTCCACCCTTCTTGGCATCGGTAGAACCTTCGCCTTCAGTCTTCGCCTTATCGCCGGCTTCTACTGTAGTTTTTTCATCATCATCGGCCATTTTACAACCTCTCAGGTTGATCGACGGTATCCGGACGTTCGGTCCGGATACCGCATCTGTTCTTGAATGAGGCCACCCGTTCAATGACTTCATCCACTGTTTCCTGAACCATGATCTTCTTCCCCGTTGTCAGGGAAATTATGGTGTCGGGAATCGCCTCAACAAACTCGATCAGATCGGCGTTGAGTACCAGTTCATCATCATTTAGTCGAGTGACTTTTATCATCTATTTTACCTCTTGATATTTACAAGTTCGTCCAGCATGCTATCAGACGTGGTAATGATCCGGGCATTGGCCTGGAAACCACGCTGAGCTGTTATCATACTGGTAAATTCCTGGGCGATATCGACCGACGAAGCTTCCAGCGCGCCGGAAGACACCGTCGCCGCTATCGTTGCTCCGGCCACACCTTCAAGAGCGCTACCGGAGTTGGGCGATACCTGATACATTGACCGCCCGGCCCTTCTCAGACCAGCTTTGTTAGAGAAATCAGCCAGCACCAACTGAGCCAGAACTCGCGTTACGCCATTGGAGAAAATGCCCGAGATATTGGCATTCCCATCGATCGCGATTTTCTCAAGGATACCAAGCCCATAGCCGTCCTGACGGACGATCGAAGCAGTGTGACGTCCCGAAGCAAACCCGGTCATGCCATCGAATTCACTGAAGGTGCCGGCATTCAGAGCAAAATCAATGTTCTCGGCACCATTGTTCGGATTGATTACTACCGAACTGGTACCTCCATTGTAATCGAACGAATTGAGCGAGCCGTCCGGATTGAAAGCAATATAGCCAGAACCACCAGCAGAAATGATCTCATCGCCAAGCGTCGAGACGGTCCATTCCCAGCGATTCTGTACCAGTGATTTGAAAAACTCAACGGCCAGGGTATGTTTGCCACCCTGGGAGTCATATATCTGAATCGACATCGAGTGTACAGTATCAGAAGTATCTACGATCAGTTCGTTACCAACTCCCGCCGCAGCCAAACCGCCAACGCCGGTTGTAATCTCAACACCGGTACCACCGAGGCCACTAAGACCGGTGACCAGACCGCTGGTAGAGTTGATGACGAGATCAAGACTGGTAACCTTCGGTCCAGAGGCCGGGCCGGTACCCCTGGTGGGTACAAATGAATCAGTCGCGACATACGTGTGCGCTGTACCGGGAGTACCTCCATCAGCCGCAGCACTGCCCAATCGATTGCCTGCACCTACAGCCACACCAAAGATGAGGTTGGTAATGTTGTTGGCAACAGAATCCGAAGAGGCAAAATTGTATGAGGAGTCAGCGCCGGCCTTATCGCGCGTAATCATGATTTCACCCGCCGCTAGCTCAGCTGTTATTCCAGCAATCTGGTTGATCGCATTTATCAAGTCTTCCATAGTTGATGTTCCCGACAGGCCGGTTACCAACTGGCTGCTGCTACCATCAACGGTTAGTGAGAAGTCATTAAAAACTGTCACGCCCATGGTAGTTAGGTCAGTGGAGAGCGCCAGCGCCCCCGGTCCACCGATATGCGCTCCGGTGAAACTACCGGTCGTGGACTGATTGCCTGTGACGGTGATCGTATGCCGACCACCAACACCCTCGGAAGCGATACCAGAAATATTCAGTACGTTTGAGGTTCCGGCCGAAATTAGCCGCGCTGTAGAATCAGAAGCAGTAGCGTCAAGGTTGTTAGCCAGAGTAACCACAGAAGTAGCACTGGCGGGATCCTGCTGACCAAACGGCAGTGTTATCGGGCCGGTCGTAGCCAACGAAGGAATAATCCCCGTCGCATTGGCCATCTTGCCCATAACGTACAGTCCGGTAGCCGGATCGACCAGAGCCGAGTTGGCATCAAAACCAAAAGCTCCTGCTCGTGTATAGAAACGGTTATCGTTGCCATCTCCCAGAACGAAGAAGCCCGAGCCTTGAATCGCCAGGTCAGTGATCTGACCGGTCGTCTCAAGACCGCCCTGTGCAAAAAGGGTATCAACCGATGCGACCTTCATACCCAGTCCGAGCTGGATAGGGTTGGTACCACCCGTAATGTCCGAGGGTCGACCAGCGCCTTTGAAAGTCTGAATTAGTGCTTCCTGAAAATTAACCCGGCTCGACTTAAAACCAATGGTGTTGACGTTCGCGATGTTGTTACCGATCACGTTCAGCTTCACCTGGTGGTTCTTGAGGCCGGATACTCCTGCGAACAATGATGCCATCATAGCTCGTTACCTCCATGCCTTTCGGCAGGACCTCTCCATCAAAATGGAGACCAATCCCGTGTTAGAGTTTCTGTTTATTCTATCGTTAATCATTTTTCTTTTTCCTACAGGATCACAGCTGAATCGATAGCCGTGACTACCCCTTCTTTGAGATTGTTAGTATCAAGAGCGGTAACAATTGTACGGTCTTTTACCGAGACCACAAAAGCAGCATCGTCGGCGAGAATAAGGGTATCTTTGGAGCCCTTGGCTTCGGCCTTGTCGATAGCGTCCGCAATCTTGTTGACATCGGTTTCTGAAAGCTCTACGCCGCGCGAGAACAGACGTTCACGAGCATGTTTTGAAAAGGTGATATTCCTCTGCGCCGCCAGTTCGCGTGAGAACATATCCTTAAACGATTCACCGTCTACCTTCTCCCGTGACCCGGCTCTCTGCCCGCGCTTGGCGATATCTATCAGATCAACTGGTCGCTGATAGTTACCTATTTTCATGGCGTTTCCAGAACTCATAGTAACCCTCAAAACTCCTCTTCACCGCCGTCTTCATTGGTAAAAGCACCCGTCTCACCAATGGCGGTCACATCACCAAGTGAAATTTCGACACCACCAACCTTCAGAAAGGCAACACCGTTGCGGTACATGATCGACTCCACCTTCCCCGCTAGTGACATCTCGGGCGTAACAGTGGCTCCTGAGGCAGTCTTGCCATAGCCCGTAACCGAGTAGTAACCATCGCTGACCGTGTTGCCGGCATTGTCCTTGCCGTCCCAGGTGATCGTGTTGGCACCGTACGAGAGATTTTCCTGCGTAAGGGTGACCACGATCGTACCATTCTGATCCCGGATATCAAAAGAGATTTCAGTGACGGCTTCATCGAGAGTGAATGATATCTGGGATGATTCCCCCTGATCGACATAGATACCGTCGTAATCAGCTTTTACATCCTTACCGATCAAACCCGCCGCCATAGTATTGTTAAGCGACTGCATCTGCAGGAAGTCAAACTGATTCGACTCGGCGATACCCCTGGCTATGTTGTTCATCTGCTCCAGCGATGAGAACTGCGCCAGTTGCGCGACAAAATCTTCGTCATCCATCGGATTCAGCGGATCCTGATACTGCAGCTTGGTTACCAGCAGTTGGAGGAAATCATCCTTGCCGAGGGTTTTGAAGTTGTCGGTCGTTCCTTGCGCACCAGAATAACCGGAATTGATTGAAGATATCACAGACATCTAATTCATCTCCTATGCCAGAATATTGACACCGTCCGTGCCAACATAGGTCGGCGGCGGCACATATTGGTTAGCGCTGGTCACATCGTCTTCTGTCATTTCCAGACCGGCCTGTTTCCCGTTCTGCGAGTTGGCCTGATGTCCCCAGAAAGTTCTATGTGCAAACTGATTGTTCTCGTCGCGATCACCGGCAACGCTGACGTCGATGCTTTCGACATCGATGTTGGCTTCGTTCAACTGTCGGGCTAAGTTCTCAAGACCACCTTCGATTGCAGCCCTGGCATTAACACTATTGACTACAACCTGGGCGACAAGCTGGTCGTTACGCATCATAAGATGCAATCTTGCCGGACCTAAGTGCTCCGGCTCTATCTTTAGCATGATTGATTTCGTTGAAAGTTGCTGGCGCGTTGCAATATCGTCCGGCAGCGACAGACGCGCTGAGTATGTAGCGCGTAGTGTCGTAGTCGCGCCTAACTTGCCGGCAGTATCATCGGCCTGAGTCGACATTGACGCAACTGCGTTCTTCAGCGCCGAACCTTCATCTGCCTTAGCGTCAAGCATGGTTCCGATCGTGGAGCCGGTTGACTCGCCAAACCGAATCGTCTGCTCCGGATCAAACAACTGATTCTGCCGGGGCATTGTAACCACTGTCGTGACAGGACTGGCGCCATTGATATTTCTCACCGGCATCACCGCCGCGCTTCTGGCCGAATCGTCGGGAATTTGACGCGGTGAGTCGGATTCTATCTGTACCCGACTACGATTGACACGGGCCCGCATCGAGAGTTGACGGCCGGCCTTCTCGGCAGTGATGACAAACGAGGTCGTCTCCTCTGCGGGAATGGCCTTGCCCGGCACTTCGACGCCAGACACATTTGTTTTAACCTCAAGCTCTTTGAGATTCAATGATGAAACAAATTTCTCGATCTTCGCTACAGGATTGTGGCCATCATCAAGCAATACCCGGTTGGGGATACCACGCTCTGAGTTGCTCTGGTTGACAGCTTCGTTCAGGTCGGTCAGCGGTATCGACACTTTGAAAGCGTTGGATACGTTCTCCGAATCAACCATCTGCATAGTGACTTTGCCATTGGCAAGCGATGACTCAGTTATCTGATACCGGCCCGGCTCTATTGTGCTTTTCGAAGCCTCAATGAGATTCATCAGGTGACGCGTCGAAATTGCACCAGCTATCGGCTTGTCGTCGGGATTGCCGACCGGGCTATTAATAGTATCAAACGGCAGATTTGTGATTTGCCGATTAACAACTTCGTCACCCTCGACAACTGTAGCGTCACCAATAAGGGCGTTGGGTGTCGGTAGATGTAGGATATCGGTAGCGGTACCAATCCAGGGGCGTACATTTTCCGGAGAGACCGTCGCGCCCGACCGCGCACCAGACTGAATCAAACCACCGAGTAGGTCGCCAAACAACAACCCACCGCCGTTGAGAGCGGACGAACTCTGCCCTGCAACCGGTTCCACCCCGTCGGTCGGGATGAATCCAAGCAGCATATCGGTTATTTGAGTTCCGGTCGGTGTCATAGTTTAGTTCTCAGCAATCGTAATCATTTTCTTTGATAGGACAGCGCCACGTTTGGCCGGCAGAAGCGAAAGCGCCGCTGAGGCGTTTTTCGTTTTCATGCGAGGCAAGATCGAGACCACTGTTTCGTTGTCGAGATTGGCCAGCAACATGGCAACAGAGCGAGGCTCCATACCATCGTAGAGCTTGGCCAATTTCTGGATACGAACAGATTCAGCCTGCTCGATTGTATTGATTTTTTTCGTCACCTGTTTGTCGAGCAGTTCCAACTCTTTCTGGCGGGAGTTGAGTTCTTTTTCCATCTCTGCCAGACGAGTCTTTTCGGCTTCCAGCCAATTGACAGCTTCGATAGAGTCCTCAACCGACATCGCCTCCGTTTCGGTAGCGATCTCGGATTCCTCCGGCTGGTAATCCAGGAAGGCAAGGTTGGATTCAATCTCGGCAAGAACGGAAGGGTCATCATCGAAAAAGAGGCCATCGTTTGGATCAGCACCTTCTTCAGCGTGCTTTTCACCATGTTCTTCGCCTTGTTCTTTGCCATGCTTTTCGTCGTGCTCTTCGGTCGATTTATCCACATGAGCCGTCGCATCGCCCTCTTCTTCAGGCTCGTGAGCGACCGGTTCATCTTTGAGAACCATCAGAGTAAGAAAAGAGACTGCCACCACTACCACGAGGGCACCGCCACCGAGCATGATGTACTTCATGAGGCCGCCGGATTTCTTTGACCCGTCTTTGGCCTCTTCGGCGTTCTCTTCTACTTTCGTTTTTTCTTTGTCAGACACATTACACTCCAACCAAATACTTTTCGTCCGCTGACTTCTAAAGCAACGGCCATGCCAAAGTGGCAAAGCCACTCTTAAGGCGCTGTGTCGCATGCGGGTAGAGGGGGAGCACGGACTACGATGAACCGTCCGAAGTGATCTGGTTGGGAAAACTTTTCCAACGAACTGGGAAAGGAGTTTTGGATTTCTGGTATTACAGCAACGCGATACTATTTAAATGCGGCGTGCCGCTGCGCGGCACGATTTCGCCGTACACGCCTTTGATATCAGCCGATTGGACGCTGAACCGGACAATCTGTTTGCTGCTTTCAAACGACTCCGGCATCAACGCTCTTATATAGTTGTCCGAAACACCCCACAAATGACCGTCGGTTGAGGAACGATGTTCACTTATGACTTCAAGCGTCTCCCCTACCTGCCGCTGGTTTGCCTGCAATTTCAGGCTGTCGGAGATTTTCTTGAGCGTCACATTGCGCGCTTTGATTAGTTCCGGATTGATCTTCTCCGTCCGGTCAGCAGCATCGGTTTGCGGCCGATCAGAATAGCTGAAAACATGAAGATAGTCGATCAGCCCCGACTGCGCCAATTCGACCGAATAATTGAAATCATCTTCTGTCTCGCCCGGAAACCCGACAATAATATCAGCCCCGATAATCGTATTCGGTACGGCAGCTCTGGCTTTTTCAACCTGTCTCATGTACGTATCCCGGTCGTATGGTCGGCGCATCTGACGAAGAACCCGCGATGATCCCGACTGCATCGGAATATGCCAGTGACGACAGATACGACCGCCCGAATCAGCAAGCGTTGCCAGCAGTTTGTCGGTCACTGTCTGAGGCTCGATTGATGAGATGCGAATCCGCCCGAGATCGGTTTCGCGCATAATGAGATCGCAGAGATCGGCTAGATCATCAAGCGACCGGGCTGCGGCTCTGTCACGATAGTAGCCTATGTTGATACCAGTGAGAACAACCTCTTCGTAATCATGCGCCACCAGGCCGTTGATCTCGTCAATGATTTCCTGCGACGGTCGATTGGCCAGCCTCCCCCTCACGCGCGGCAATATGCAGAACGAACAGGTCTGATTGCACCCATCGGACACTTTGATCCAGGCACGATTGTGCCGATGAAATTCGACCACCTTGTCCGAGCAATTCTTATCCGGCGGCGCGTTAAATAGATCGGGAAACTTCTCCGACAGAATCTCTGAGATTGCATCTTTCTGATTATTGGGAATGATAACATCGACCGGTTCCATCCCGGCCACTTTCTCAGGATCGTTATCGACAAAACAACCGGCCACCACGATTCGCGCATCCGGATTGGCCCGCACCGCTCGACGGATCAAATAGCGGCAGTCGGAGTCGGCGCGATGCGTTACCGTGCAGGTGTTGATAATATACAAATCGGCCGGTTCGTTCTTAGAAACCCGGTCGAAGCCGTATGGACTTAGAGCCGCGGCCATCCGTTCGGTCTCGTACTGATTGAGACGACAGCCAACGGTTTGATAAGACACTCTTGTGCGCGTACGTTGCTGAACCATAATTCTTAATATAACGCCGAAAGCTTGTTATGGTGCAGAAAAAATGGGGATAAGTAATCAGCCATCTATCAGGGCCAAACAAGTTTGACCCTGCCACCCGGCGGGGAAATGGGTTCGTTTGGTGTTTTTTCACCTCGGGAGTGGTGGGTTGATAGTCTTTTCGTCGGTATTGCCGGCCACATAGTGGCTTTTTCCGCTTCGCGGTGTCTTCGTAGGCGACGGACGCAGCGGATTGTCTGAGCGGTGATCTGGTTGGCGTAGAGTTGTTATTCGCTGGTGGCATGACGGATTTGTCCTTTGTGACAGGGGCGTGATTATACGATCAAGGGTGATGTTGTAGAGGTTTCGGGTGGGGGTGGCAAGCTCTCAGGGCCAAACAAGGGGCTTGTTGATAAAGTCCCTTGGTTCAGTTGCGGCTGGTCCTTCGAATCCGGTTCGACGGATT
>DAOWIM010000320.1 GCA_030640905.1 bacterium | reverse complement strand
CATGCGTACCATGAGAGAAGTTACCATACTTGGCAATACTCTCAATAAACGGGCGCACCTCTTCGCGCGGCAGACTGCTCATCGCCTTGCGGACTTCGTTGGCTTCTTCACTGTCAATATTGGAAGTTACGTCTTCCAGCCCTTTCATCTGTCGTTGCAGGCTGGCGAGATCGTCCGTAACATCACCGATAGGAAACATTACATCGGAAGTCTTCTCACTGTGCAGTGTGTAGGCGATACCACAGATGTCATCGATGTAGCCATTGTTGTCGTCGTCAATTCCGTTGCCCGGAGTCTCGTTCTTGTTGGTCCACATCCCGTCACCATAGACATCCGGATCGGTGCCCGAATCCCAGATGGCAACAACAACTTCCTTAGCCGGAGCTTCAGCCGGCAGTTCAAACTGTCGCGCTGTCCAGATTTCTTCTTTCTCGACTGCGTTGGCATCGAGATACACACCCAGGACTTCACCGACGATATCCTTAAATGGGAGATACATGCGAATATTGCGGACCATACCGATCAGTGAAAAGGCGATATCCTTGCTCATGACACCTTCGGTTTGGTCGAGCATCGGCTGGATACGGGATTCAATGATACCCAAAATTAGGTTCTCAGAGAATATCTCGGAGCGGCCTTTGCTTTGTTTCAGGTCCGCACCGACAATATCGTACGGCAGCACGTTGACCAGTTCGGCGTATGCCTCACGGAACGGAACGGTCGGATCCTCGACACCCGATTTCATCGCCTTGATATACGATCGGGTGGATAATCCACTGGTCAGCTTTACAGCTTCTTTGTCCTCCAATGCCTGACTCAACTCAAAGTACGCAAACCAGTCGTCGTACCGTTCTTCCAGCAGGGCGATTGAACCCAGCGTGCCATAGTAGCCCTGGAGAGTCGATTTGTCGTCGATCTCATAAGTCTCCAGGTCCGATTCAAGGTCGGCTTTAACGGCCGACACCAGATTACTGAAAGCCTCATCGTTTTCCAGAAGCTCCAGCGCTTTGATCTTCAGTGTGTAGGTGTGACGAGGGAGATCGTCGAGCTTTTCGATCTTGATCTTGTCCGCCGCCAGAACATTTCCCGCGAGGCAGACAGCAAGAATCACCCCAACCGTCAGACAGATTCGATACGATTGTCGCATTACTGATCCTTTCTTTGAACGTTACCGACCGCTCTCAGCAACCCTGCCGGTGCCGGTCGGACAGATTGTCAGATATGAGAAACTACACCAATGCCCCATCGAGGGCAAGCCCAAATCCTCGCCCCATGTTGGATGTTGCCCTGAAAAACAGTTGTCAGGTCAAATCGTGTGGTGTAGATTCTGTCCAGCGATCATCAACCCAAGATGGAGGTTGCCTCGTGTCCAATCCGATAGCCACTTATTTCAAGTTTGACCAACTGGGAACATCGTTTAAGAAAGAGACCCTTGCTGGTATGACGACTTTCGTTACGATGGCCTATATCATTGTCGTCAATCCGAAAATCCTCGAAGCTGCCGGTATTCCGATGGGTCCCTCTATGGTCGCTACGATTATTAGCGCGTTTTTCGGAACCCTTGCCATGGGTTTGTATGCCCGCCGCCCTTTTGCGGTTGCTCCTTATATGGGAGAGAATGCGTTTATCGCCTTCACCGTTGTCCAGGTTCTTGGCTATTCATGGCAGACGGCGCTGGGAGCCATATTCATCGGTGGTGTTCTCTTCTCTCTCATCAGCATTCTGGGTGTGCGGAGGTGGCTGGCGCGTTCTATTCCGACCTCTCTGAAGATTGCCTTTGCTGTCGGGATTGGGCTGTTTCTGGCTTTCATCGGTCTGAACCAAACCGGTATCGTTGCACTCGGTGCACCGGGGGCGCCGGTTCATGTTGGCGATTTAACCGAGACTAATGTCATCCTGGCCATCGCAGGTTTTCTCTTGATCGGATTGTTGATGATCCGAAAAGTCACCGGGGCATTCCTGCTCGGCATTCTGGCCGTAACTATCGTCTCTTTTATTGTCAATCCATCGAGCATCCCCACCGAGTGGATCAGTCTGCCACCGAGTCTCGATCCGATTTTTCTGAAACTCGATATCAGCGGCGCCCTGAGCTGGGGGTTCTTTTCGGTGATCCTGACCGTCCTGGTGATGGATTTTGTCGATACGACCGGAACCCTGCTCGGGCTGGCGTACAAATCAAACCTGCTGGATGAACATGGAGACCTGCCGGAAATTGAGAAGCCGATGCTTTGTGATTCTCTGGCTACGGTGGTTGGATCACTGCTTGGCACAACAACGACCGGCACCTTTATAGAATCGGCAGCCGGCATTGAAGCAGGCGGTAAATCGGGGTTTACTTCGGTGGTGACGGCGGCGCTGTTCCTTCTGGCTCTGTTTTTTGCGCCCTTCCTGACGGCTATTCCGGCCTGTGCTTATGGCCCGGCAGTGATATTTGTAGGTTTGCTCATGCTCTCCCCCATTACCAAGCTGCCGTGGGATGACCTGACCGAAACGATCCCGGCATTTTGTGTGATCGTCCTGATGAGTTTCACCTACAACCTTGGGGTCGGTATGACGGCTGGATTTGTTGTTTATCCGCTGGCCAAGATTTTCGCCGGACGGGCCGGGGACGTAAAAACCGGCATGTGGATTCTGGCGGGTATGTCGGCCTTATTTTTTGTGTTCTATCCATATTAGAGGAGACCTTTGTGCTCATTTTCACTGAACTTGAGTCGAGGACAAACGTCTAATACTTAGCCCTGTTCAAGTATTGAACAGACAGTGGTGGTGGTCGACCAATCCAATCGGCTCTGAAAAAGCCGGATCTGGGAAGGAAAATCGGAAAAGCATCTGTGTCACGGCAAAACTTATTGCCCTCCTCACCGATACTATAGGTAATAGAGTAGAATAAACAGAGATATCGGAGGCAAGATATGAAGGCAGCTCGGTGGCATCTGTCCATAATAGCCGCTACTTTGACTACTTTGATGCTGGTTCCTATAGCCGGTCAGTCGGCGACGGAGAAAGCACAAAAAGTCAGTTCCCCGGTCGCCAGGAAAATTACCCAGCAACCGCAGGAAATCGCGATTCAACTGAAACAACTATCCGCTCCCCTCATCACCGGCGGCAGCAAGTTTCCACAGCAGTACTTTCAGGCTACCCCGCTGCAGGCAGGTGATAACATCGCTACAGCCACGCCAATCACATCGTTGCCATTTACCGGCACCGGTACGACGGTCGGTTATACTGATGACTACGATGAAGCGTGCGACGCATGGGCCCAGTGTCCCGACGTGGTCTATTCGTATACACCAACGGTCGATGAACCAATCAACATCAGCCTGTGCAACTCGTCCTATATGACCCATCTCTGGGTCTATGAAAACGACTCGACCAATCTTTTTGCGTGCAACCGGTTTGATGCCAGTTGCAGTGGTTCGCCCCGATCGGCCCTTTTCGAGTTACCGTTCACGGCTGGTAACATTTATTACATCGTAATCGACGGCGAAGGGATCGGCATGGCCGGTGACTATGAGATCAACATGGAAGTCAATGTGCCACCGGTATCCCTGAGTCTGCACCCCGCTTTTGGCGACGCTGGCAATGGCAAGCTTGTGTTTGCTTATGAAGATCACGATGACAACGCTCTCTATTGGACCGGTTCAGGTGATGACGGCCAGACGCTGACGCCGTCGGTGTACTGGGATTTCTCCGAGATGCCCACCTATCCTTCGGTCGAATACTGGGGTGACGATTCTATCTTCTACGGCACTTTCACTTCTCCCCACCAGAGCGCCGACCCTACCGCCTCAGCTACTTACCTCCTCAAGATTGGCAACCCAGCCAACACCAATTCATACGATCTCTCTTTCTGGCTATGGGCAAGCTTGGGCTGGCATGACTTGAAGATGGCCGATATCGCCTGCAACGATGGTCTGGAGGATTGGAACTGGGGAATGATATCGATGATCCATAGTTCGACTTATCCCGAAACACTTCCGATTCCCGAGCCAGCTTTGGTCGACGCGCCACACATAGCCTATCAAGTTGACTCAACCGGCGGAGCTACCTTGAGCTGGTATAGTGGGGTCAATGGCTGTGCTACTACCGACGCCTTTATCGACCGAGTCACCCACAAGGCGTATTCGGTATACGATATTTACGATGACGAAGCATCCCAATGGGTGATGATTCTAAGAGTGGATCGTACCGACGACTGGACCATTGAATCCGATGCCTGGATATACAGTGTTGGCGGCACCAACGAACATGTGCAGCATCCAAAGGTGGTGGCCGATAACGGCACCCTGATAGTCCTGACTGAATACGTTGATGAGAACCTCGGTGACGACTACGATATTCTCATCTGGCGATCCACCGACCCAGACCTCTCGACATTAGGGAGTGAGATATTGGTTGGCACTGCCGACGCAGAACGTTTCCCAACTATCGCATACCTGGGCAACCAGAGCTATATCATCTCATTTGTGCGCAACGACTCGCTGTTATTTCTCTACTCCTCCGACGATGGCGTAACCTGGACCGACCCATTCCCAATCAGCCCCCCCGGACAGGATGTTTTCAGCGAGTACCGGTTCAGCACTATGGCCGACAGCAAATTAATGTGGGAATACAAATTTCCCGGCACTGAAGATGTGCTACTGATGTGGTCGCAGATTGATTATGATGATCAGGATGCTGATGGTGTCTTCAACAGCCGCGACAACTGTCCGACTGTTTACAATCCAGATCAGGAAGATTTCAACGGCGATTATATCGGTGACGCCTGCTGCTGCATTGGCATTCGTGGTAATGCCAATGCCGATGTCGAAGAGATGGTTACCATCTCTGATATCACGTATCTAATTGAGTACCTCTTTGGCATCCCACTTGGCCCACCCCCGTTCTGCCAGGCGGAAGGAAACGCCAATGGTGATATCGATGAGTTAGTTAACATCGGCGACATCACGTATCTGATTGAGTATCTCTTTGGCAACCCACTCGGTCCAGCTCCGCAACCGTGCCCGATATATTGATCGTCGGATTGAGAATATGGAGTAACAAGAGGCCCCGATCATAATCGGGGCTTTTTGCTGATAGTGGTTTCGTGTACGACTTTGTAGTTGCCTTGGGAATTGTTTGCTGGTAAAATCACTCCAGGACAACAACCGATTGAAACCGAATGTGTATAACAAACCAGATCGAGTTGACATAGAGGAATCGGGATTAGCATGGCAAAGAATTTCGCACTGACAGGAGTTTCAGGATATATCGCGCCGCGACACCTTAAGGCAATCGGCGAGACAGGGAATCGACTGGTGGCGGCTGTTGATCCAAACGATTCAGCCGGTATAGTCGACTCGTATTTCGACGATGTGCGCTTCTTTACCGAATTTGAGCGGTTCGACCGACATATCGAAAAACTGCGGCGACGAAACCACGAGAACCAGATTGATTATCTCAGCATATGCTCGCCGAATTATCTTCACGATGCGCATTGCCGGTTCGCTCTCCGCGTAGGCGCCGATGCCATTTGTGAAAAACCGTTGGTGCTCAACCCCTGGAATATCGACGCTCTACAGGAACTCGAAAAAGAAAGCGGCCACCGAATTCACACGGTCCTGCAACTGCGAGTGCATCCTGCCCTGATCGCTCTTCGCGAGAAACTTCAGGCAGAGAACAGTGATTCCAAGAAAGATGTTGTCCTCACATATATTACGAGCCGCGGCCCCTGGTATCTGGTATCGTGGAAAGGCCAGGTCGAACGTTCAGGCGGACTGGCAACAAATATCGGGATACATTTTTTCGACATGCTTATGTGGTTGTTCGGCCCTGTTGAACACTCTGAGGTTCATCTGGCCGACCCGGTTCGCACGGGCGGCTTTTTGGAACTGGAGCGTGCTCGTATCAAATGGTTCCTGTCGGTTGATAAGGATGACCTGCCCGAAGAAGTACAGAAGAAGAACCAGCGGACCTTCCGGTCAATCACGATCAATGAAGAGGAAGCCGAGTTCTCCGGCGGCTTCACCGATCTGCATACGATCATTTACCGAGAGGTGCTGGCCGGACGTGGGTTTGGTCTTGACGACGCCCGCCCGTCGATTGAACTGGCTCGAATCATCCGTGAGGCCGAGCCAACCGGCCCCAACGCCAATTGCCATCCCATGGTAACCTCGCTTTAGTCTCGACACATAATCTAATCCTTCATATGGGGGCCGTAATACGTTATTGTCACTCTTCTTACGGCGCCTACAATAGGAAATGGGTTCGTTTGGTGGATTTTTGGTTTGGGAGAGGTAAGTTGGTAGTCTTTTGTGTGGCATGGCATCGAGTTGTTCCCTTTCTAACGAACATAACGGATTTGTCCTTTGCCATTGGAAGATGGTCACGCGATCAGGAGTGGTTTGGTAGGGATTTTGGGGGCAACGCCGCTTTTTGAGGAGAGAGAATGGTTTGGGCAGGATCACGGTCCGCACGCCCCGGCGCATCTTCGACCGCGGCGGACTGCCCTACGCGACTGTTACCTATCTGCCCGGTCTATACCAGTGTAGCTCTGTCACACAGAGATACCGTATTTCTCCTCACGCGTTTGGAATGCCTGTTCCCCGCCATCCAGAACCCATATATAGTCAGCGCGATGCTGTCTGTTTTCTATTGTCGCCGGCGTTACACGGGTCAGACCATCTGCTCCCGTAGCAAGCATTGCTATCAGTTCAGCATCGCCAGTGATTACCATGTTCGCATCTCGAGTTACAAGGACTATTTGGCGGTTGAGCTTCTGGTCTCGAATAAGTGGCACCAACACGTTTGAAATGAACCGCCCGTCCAGATTGTCCTCAGGCTGATCAATTACAATAGGATTCGTTCCAGCGACAAGCACAATCGCTACCACGATACCGCAACGCTCTCCGAAGGAAGTGTTCTGAAGAAGTTTGCTCCCAAGTTTGGTTTGCACTTGTATGCTCGCGATATCGAAGAATGTGCGGCGCATTCTCAATGCTATCTTTTCCAGAAACACATCACTGCTCATCAGCTCTTTCAACACTTGAGTGTGCATTTCCGCTCTGGGTGAAACTGATACTATATCGAGGAGCTTGCTCTTGTCAGCAACCAACTCTTCAATTGATGCCTTCCCCCTAAAAAGCACAGAATCAATCCGTTCTGAGTTCAGGCTCTTCTTGGATGTACTCTGTTTCTTAATGTATTCGATAGCAACAGTTTTCACTCTTTGTTCGTCCATCTGCGCGTGAAACGTAATACCAGCCTCATCCGAATCAAACTTCAGCCCCTTCAGCCGACTCTGAAGCCCCTGTGACACCGCAAAGAACCGATCGTGGTAATCTCTGAATGCAGCCTCATAGTCTTCAACGATAGCATCTCTCTTTGAATAAACCATATCAGGGGACGCTTTCTTTCCCTCTATGTCCTTAATCCTGCTCTCTAACCCAGCGATTTGTACATTCGCATCAGAGAGCTCACCGATGTTCTCGTCGGAGAGACCTCGCTCTTTCAGGTATACCTGCAACTCTTTTCGCTTGGTCTGTAATTGATTATTATAGGCTTTTCCATTGTACTCAACTTCCGCATCAGAATAAGCCTTAGTGAGAGCTAGTTGCCGATTCTCCAATTCATCTAACAGTCCCTGTACAACATCCTGGCCCTTATACTTCGACCAATTCAATTTTTTCAACTGCGCAACAAAGTCACCCAATTGTATGGATATCTCCTCAAATTCCTTCTTGTACTCACCGAACCGGGTTAACTCTCCAGCTATAGTCTCTATATCTTGTTGCAGCTGTTTGTAATCGTCCGAGCTAATGACCTCTGTCTGTTTCTTTAGCGTGGCAATCTGTCCACGTAATTCTGCGATCTGCGAATCTAAGTCATTAATCTTGTCAAACGAAGAAATCAACTGGTCAACAGCCTGTGCTTTCTCTTCCCATTTAGATTCAAGCTCCGAAAGGTTTGCTCCGCCTCCATCAATGGTAGACAGTCTCTCCAAGCGCAATCTCACCAATCGGGACATCTGTTTCTTATCTCGTGCGAACTTCTCAATTTCGTTCTGCAAGAAAAACTCTGCGCTGGGAGGTATCTCCGCGCTTACATACTTTCTAACCGCCTGAAGCGGATCGCTCGCACCAAACTGCAAACCCATGAGAGGAGAGTTGACGTCACGCAACCTAGAAGACTCGGCTCCCTGCCAAGAATTGTAAAGGATGTGCACTAATGTGCTCTTACCTGATCCTCTTCCGCCGACGATGCATGTCAGGTTGTTGGAGAATTCTATACTGCAGTCACCTCTTAAACAGAACGGAATAGTCTCATCGGATTCATTATCCTTAATAAGTAGATCGTCCGGAAAAGATACGCTAGCCCTTGCTATGCGTGCAAAAGTCTCAGCCTCTGCAGGATTGTCCTTCTGAACCTTTACACGAAGTTCCGGCTCAAAAACAACCTGGCGGAGCCCCTCAAAACTGACATTTGCCTTAACCCAAGTATAGTCCTCCGTGTTACCGGTGGACGGATGCAGCAAACTATCTAGATTATGGCTGTCAGAACCCCAGACGCAGGGTTTAAGTCGCTTGAAACGACTTTCAACTTCCTCTGGTGCCGTATCGTCACGTTTTCCTAAATAGAACTCACGATCATCTCTATTGTTAGAAAACATGAGATCCGCAGTGTGTGTTAAATCCTCTCTGATCAACCCTGCCCGTGAAAAATTCTCGCTGCCTTTGTTGTCTTCAAACCACTTCAAGGAGTCAATCCCACCCCGACCCTTCCCGAC
Source organism: bacterium (assembly GCA_030640905.1). Classification (GTDB taxonomy): domain Bacteria; phylum Zixibacteria; class MSB-5A5; order GN15; family FEB-12; genus DAOUUR01. Next base: position 5,461 of record DAOWIM010000320.1, on the reverse strand, counting down.
AACACCAACAATGTACATCTTCGAAGAGAGCTTCTGCCTTTCAAATATCTCATCGATGTCTTTAAGGGCTTCGTTGATGTCTCGTTGAGCTAGCGTAACAACCCCAAGCGCTTTTCGTAAGTAAAGTTTCTTTTGAGCCTCACCAATACCACTGAAATCCTCGCCAATATTCAGTTGCAAGCCTTCCTCTATCTGTTTGCCTATGGCCATAAGGTTCTGTTCATTAAGAGAGTAAGTTCCACTACGGTAGGCTATATCCAGCTTCTCCAAGAAATTCTTTTCAATGAAGTCGCAAGAACAGGTCTCAGGGTCAAACATCACATGCAAATTGATTGATTCGTCATCTGCATTGAATACGTTCAACCTCAGTTCAATCCCTGGAACTACGAGCAACGAAAGCGACTTGTCTCCGTGTGCGATAGTCTGGTTTGTACTGTCTAAATACTTCAGCAGCCGCCTATAACCCTCTACGGTAAAATAATCCGCCGTCACGATTGCCGAGGCGCCATGTTGCTCTCCAGCATCTATGAGCCGGTCTACGAATGCATCCCAATCATCGCCCAGCGAGTGCTGCAATGCAGAAGCTGGCGTATGAACATGAAAATCCCATTTTCGCCACTCCGAACCCTTTGGATACTCTACTGCCATGATTCACTTCTCCAGAACTTCGCTAATGTCAGCGGCAACCTTGAAGTACACGCCCAACGAAGCAAATTGCGCCTTGCCACAGTCGACTCTCTTGTTGTCAGCAATTCTTCGTTTATCTTCATCAAGGGTGCCCTTCCGCTCTTGTGGGCAAGGCCGTGTCTTGCCGTCATTGTCGTGCATCGCCTCATGCATTAGCACGCCCTATCTTCTTGTCGTGCAGTGCAGTGTGATAATGCTCGGTCAGATGCGTTTTCTCGTCCGGGTCAGTTTGGAATTGTCGGGTTGGCATCCGCACTCGGCGTACTAACCACGAAACGCGATGTCGAAACCTCGCTCCAGCGGGCCGGTAGCTCAGGCAACCATCGGTTGGCTGGTTTCGACCTACGATTGCCTTGACAGACAATTAATCTAACCCGGTTGGCAATAACTTACGAATATTCTATAGAAGACGCAAGAGACTTCTTTTGTTAACACATGGATCGGGTTACCGCGGAGAACGGATCAGTTTTGGATTGTCAGGTTGGCAAGCAACCTGACCTACGCGATTGTTTTGAGGGATAGTTCGGATGTCGAAACCACGCTCCGGCAAGCCGGTAGCTCAGGACGGGTGCAGGATCGCAGGATGTTGCCCTACCCTGCTGCCCAATCAGAAGCCCCATACCAATGCTGCCCTATGCGGCTGTCAAGGAGAGTCAAGTAGTTGCTATCGAATCAGAAGCCCCATACCAATGCAGGACATCGAAATTGCTACTTGTGGTGCTTCTTGATGAACTCTTCCACTTCGTCCAGCCCACCCTGAAATACAAGATAGCCGTTATACGGTTCTCGCTCGGTAATATCATCCCGAATGGGCGTAAGCATGAGCTCTCGGACCTTTTCCAGATCATCGGTCTGCCCCAGCGCCCATCCCAGCTTGGTGTACGCTACCTCCGGCAACATGTTCTCGGTGGGGACAATGCCCTTCTGCATCAAGTCCCGACCCGTATCATAAACAAACATATGCACGAAGCCCCAGAGGGTCTGAACGGTCATGTAGATAGCTACGCCCTTAGCGGTAGCCCTCTCAATAGCCGGGTAGACCGGCTTGTTGACATGTCCCAATCCGGTACCGGCGATCACTATCCCTCGGTATCCGTTATCTACCAGAGCGTCGATAATGTCCGGCTGCATGTTCGGATAGTAATACACAAGGGCCACCTTTTCCTCGAAATACGGCAGAATCTTGACGCTGCGATCCTGGCGACGTCGATTGTAATCATCCTTGAGCATCTTGAACCCTTTTTTATCAACCACAGCCAGCGGAATATCGCCAACCGTTCGGAACGTCGAACGATACGATGAGTGCATTTTCCTTACGCGAGTTCCCCGGTGCAACAAACCGTACTTATCGGAAGTCGGACCATACATACAGACCATCACTTCGGCAATATCGGATTCTGCGGCTGTTTTGGTAGCATGGATAAGATTGAGAGCAGCATCGGACGACGGTCGGTCAGATGATCTTTGAGAGCCGACCATTACAATCGGAACCGGCGGGTTCTGGATCATAAAAGCCAGTGCGGAAGCGGTGTGGTGCATAGTGTCGGTGCCGTGTCCGATTACAACCCCATCTATGCCCTTTTTGATCTCTTCACCAATGGCAATGGCGAGCGTTTTGTACTGTTCCGGGCCCATGTTCTCGCTGAAGACGGCAAACAGTTTTTCAGTCGAAAGATTACAGATATCGGCCAACTCGGGTACTGCTCCGTACAGTTCGCCGGGAGAGAATGCCGGTATGACGGCACCGGTACGATAATCCAGCCGCGAAGCAATCGTCCCTCCGGTACCGAACAACTTTACACTCGGTCGCCCCTCGGTGAAGGGGAACTCTTTTTCCGGTATTTTGTAGTGGGCCTCTTTGTAGCCGTGTTCTTCGATATTCTGTATTGTCTCCACAGCGATACCGACGTTGTACCCTGATGCGAGTTTCAAAACGATGTGCTTATCGTCGTCACTCTCGGAACGTGGCAATAGAATCCCTGAGAACCCGCCACGAGATGACTCGATCTTAACTTCGCTCCACACCCTGACATTGAATGACTTGAGGATGGCCAGCGCGCGTCCTTGATACCCCTTAAAAGCTTCAGCCATTGGTCACCGCCTCTTCGACGCTGCGCTTCAAGTCTCTCAGCGGCACGTTGCCAATCGCCTGACTCCTCAGGTTGCCCATCACCCAAGAGAGGTATGCGTACTGGTCTTTCGACCGGGATATCTGTCGAAACTTCTCTTTCAGAACCGGAATGAACGACAACAGTTGTTCCATTGTAGCCGGCTTGTATCCAACCGTAGTCAAGACCGATTCCATATCCATGTGGGGGTGCTGATAGACTATCGCCAGCATCTGCCCGGCAAGCTCCCGATGCAGATTCCGTTTGGTGAGAAAAGCGAGCACGTCATAAACTTGTTCGTCATCGAACGAGTTGGAAGAACCGAACTTGCGCTTGATATGTTTCAGCGTATGGCCAAAAAGCGTTCCGACAAAACGGGGTGCAATTTCCAAATCGTTGATAATTCTCTCAATGACGGCGCCAAGATTGTTCCGCAGGATATAGTTATGCGTATCGACGGGAATATCCCATTCGGCCAACTGCTTCATCCGGTGGGAAACATCAACCGGCAATCCCTGTCGACGTTCTTCAATGAGTTCCTCCCGAATGGCTATCGGCGCGGAGTCGGTATCGGGATACATTCGATCCGGACCGGGCAGCACGCGTTCGAAGAGTGTATCACCGCCGGCAAGCGCTTTCCGCGTTTCGTTAGGAACTCCCTGGAAAGCCATGAGACATCGTTCCTCAATCGTCTCGATAGCGGTAGTGACATCCTCCGACGGTCCCCACACGATAACCTGAGCATCATTGACCGAAGCTCCCAGTTGATCCGCCTGCAATGAAAAGAGTGAAGACGGAAGGGTGGGCGTATCCTGTTCGGAGTGCAAGAGATTCGGTTTTTCCAGACATGCAATCACTTTGACGCGACCGCTCAGTTCATCGGCAAACACCTGCCCCGGTTGAGTGAAATGCGATAGTATCCCCGCAAATCCGGGCAGATTTATTATCGCAATTCGAGAGTGATCCGTCTGAGTCATCGGCAGTTCAACACCATGGTTTCGCAACTCTTCGGCACTGATATCGCGCGTGGTTGTACTCCACTTGTCAGGATCAGAAACGACGTCGGTAAGTTTGTCACGGATTACCAGCAACGCTTTCTGACGGAACGCCTCGACATGGGTCAGCATTGGAATCCATTTGATGCGTGCCACACCCTTGATCTCAATCCGGGTTGATCCGGTAATGCTGACATTAACATCTTCCCTGCCTGCTCCGATACCAACTCTCACGTGCCCGGTACTTCTGGTCAGATACCGCAGGTATTGAGCAGCCTCGGCAACTTCGGCGGGGCATTTCATATCGGGATAAGTGACCAGCTCAATCAACGGTATGCCAAGCCGGTCGGTAGTATAAACTCGATCATGTCCACGGTCGGAAACTTCTCGACACGAATCTTCCTCAATGCTCAACTGGATGATCCGCACATCCTTTTTCGCCAGCGGAATCATACCTTCGATACCGATGATAGCCGTTCGCTGAAAACCGGTCGGGATGGAGCCATCAAGATACTGCTTTCGTGCAATATGCAGTTCACCAACTATCTTGGTCTTCAGCAGGAGGGCCACTTCCAGAGCAATCCCGAGAGCTTCGTGGTTTATCTTGAAGGGAGGTGTATCGTCCACATCGTAGGTGCATGCGGTTTCGTGTTTGAGTCGATAAAATATATTCTTCTTGGTTCGGCGCTCCATCAGTGCGGTTCCGTCGTACTCCCCCATCTCGCTGAGGGTTGGTCTCATGTGCCGGATCACTTCGGCATCGTACTCACCGTCTTTCTGATAGAGCCCGGCAGGACATCGACAAAACAGCTTCTTCCTGGTGTCCAGTTGCTGATGTATCTCCAGACCCGACTTGAAACCGAGGTCGCTGTAGAGCTGCTGATCGGCATCCTCGAACGGTACATAGCCAACCGCTTTACGCGTAGCCACCTTGTTGGCGTGCGCCTCGGAAACCGAGCTGATCTGTACTCTCGGTTTGGACATTATGTCAGTTCCCTGCAAAACATGACCGGGAACATATATCAAAAGCCTATCATTATCAAGTGCATATCGAAAATTCCTGGTGGCGGTATTTCATATGTTCGGGTCATGCTTCGTCTACGCTCAGCATGACGTCTGAAAATCCGTTACGTCGAAACTACATCCAGTTTCGCCTGTCAGGTTGCAAGCAACCATGACCTACTGAGCTGATTCGTCATTGCGAGTCCGCAACGCGGGCGAAGCAATCTCATTCGGTCGGGGATTGCCGCGTCGTCCGCCGCGGTCGAAGATGCGCCGTGGCGTGCGGCCTCCTCGCAATGACGTCGTAGCGGGCTTGCCTACGTCACCCTGAGCGAAGTCGAAGGGTCGAAATGGGGTCTTCCTGCGTTCCCCGCCCTATCTGTCGTCGAGGCGTGGGTCGAGATTGAGTGAACGGTCGTTGTTCAAGCGGCCGTCGAGTGTGCGGTTGCTGTTCAGGTGGCTATCGTTGAGGCGTTGGTCCAGATCATCTAAGCGGCTGTCGTCGGTGCATTGGTTCAGGTCGTTCCGGTGTTCGTTTGGTTGGTCGATTGATGTCGGGATGGTGCCGTCGCCATAGTAATGGGGTGGTGGCTGGCGGATGCCCTCGTATGGTGAGAAGGGTGTCGGGCCGAGAGGAATGCCAAAAAGATAGTTCACGAAATAAGTAAT
>DAOWIM010000158.1 GCA_030640905.1 bacterium | reverse complement strand
TGGTGCACTCCTTGGAGTGGGGTTCTTTCCTAACTCTATTGTTTGACATTACTGCAGCCATGATTGCCTCCACCGCTAATCTATGTCACGAGTGGTCGCACCGCAAGAAAAACAAGCAGGTTTGCCCACCCCCGACTGGGACGTGCCGAAAAACCGACGAGACCCCGCGGAGCGGAAAAAGCCACTATGTGGCCGACCCAAAATCTCTACCACATCACCCCTGATCCTATAATCATCCCCAATAACAAAGGACAAATCTGTCATGGCCATTGAAAAAGACAAAAAGTGGTGCCGTGTCACCCCAAAAAGCCACGTTGTGGCCGGCGATGCCGGATTAAAAGTGGCAATGTCACCCCGAAAAGTGGCAATGCCACCGAAAAGACTACCAACTCGCCTCTCCCAAACCAGAAACTCACGGAACGAACCCATTTCCACCGCAACCTCAAGCCGATGGGACGCCAAATTGTAAATCAATCAAAGAGCGGCGTTGCCGCCAAAACGAACCCATTTTCTCCAACCGGATACCCCACCCAGCATGCAGGATCAACCAATCAAGAAAAAGGCAGAGCCATTTCGGGTTCTGCCTTCGTATCATGGTATTCAATGTGATGTTTGTGGTCTTACATGAATCAGGTACAGCCTGTCAGGTTGCAAGCAACCATGACCTTGGTTCTGCAATTAGTTTAGAGAGTGTAAGACAACGAAGTCGATATCAGGTCGATCCGGGAGTTGTCAAACTCACTGTCATGCCACTCCCATTCAGCCGAGTAGAGCATAGAAAACGAAAGATGTCCGGCAATTGTCAGATCGCCAATGAGCGAGACTCGTTCAAAAACGAAATCGGATTGATACTCCGAGGCGAGGCTGTAGGTGCGTTTGCCGGTGAACGACTCAACCGAGAGAAACAATCGACCGATGCGCATGTAGTCCAGTTCGCCCTTCAGGCTGAATTCTTTGTATTCCTGGCTCTCGCCCAAATCAGAGGAACCATCGACCAGCATACTAAACGCCGGTCCCAACCCAAATTGTGCGTCACCGGAACTCAGTCCAATGACAGCTTCAGCCTTGATATTGGAATAACTGAAATTGGTCAGGTCATCCGGGTCGTAACGGACCAACTCAAAACTGCACTCCTGCCTCAAGTAGATTCGGTCTGAGGGCTGATGCCTGTTTCTGATTTGCAGATACAGTCGGTAATGATCGTCTTCATTGAAGGGCTGGTTATAATTCTTGCTCTCTCCTCTGAGATAAACATCAAGCGATCCTCCGCTACGGAGATTGACCAGACTCAGATTGACACCAAGATTCAAATAGTCAAGTTGCGAACTGTCGGGAACAGTTGAGCGCTGCACGAACAGGTCGGCATCGGCAAAGGTAAAGTCACCGAACGATTTGGTCAGGCCGATTGCTCCTCCGGAGCGTACGTAGTTATAGATATACTCGGAGGTCGAATCGAACGAAACGAAATCCCCCCGAAGCTGCAACCATCCCTTGATAGAGTTTGATAGAGGAGTTGTGAACCGAGTGCGAACGACTCCCAGAAGATAATTATCACCGGCCGTTACAGAGTTTCGATACCGATGTTTGAGTTCAAGCTCTGAGATAAAGTCAAACCGTGAATCTCCCATAGGGAGCCTGAGATTGGCATTGGAGCGGGTCCGCAGGAATTCTCTTGATTGTTCGTATGATTGCCGTAGTTCTACTCGGCGGTCTTGAAACGGGAGGTATCGCACAGATAAAGATGCACGTATATCATCCAGGTAATCTCTCTTGAGTTGCCAATCGATAACGCTACTATCAGCGCCTGTCAACATCAGAGAGTCTGCAAAGAATTCCTGAGATATGAGATCGTATCCAACATTTGCTGTCAGATGCAACTCTGCCGCCCTCAAGATCAAGGGCGACAGCAACAAAAGGAAAGCTGTCAAAGACAACAGGAATGTTTTCATACGGGCAATCTGATCCAGGCCTAAAACTCCTGATCCATCTGGAGATACCGCTGAAGCTGTTTAATTTTCATATTCGCAGCGCGCAGAGCGGCGTTGGCAGCCTCCAGATTATCTGACTCGTATGCTCGGTTCGCCAGAGCAAGCTGTTCCCGGATCTGAGCCAGCAGTTCCTGACCTCTTGTATCGTCCGGAGCAACCTGACCGACAAGCATTTCGTAGACAGCCTGAGTCCGTTCCAGCTGACCGAGAAATTCGCCTTCGCCGCGGCATTCCTCAGCGGCCCGATTGGCCATCCGAAAGGCATTTTGTAAGATGTCGCCAGCTCCCTTGATCTTACCTTCTGCAAACAGCTCACCCGCTTTTTCGTGGAACTGAGTTGCTTTCTGAAGCATTTCGGTAGCTCTTTCCGATTCACAGTCGGCAATAATCGCTTGGTGGTTTTCAATCGTGTTGCTGACCTGATCGTAGCGACGCTGGAACCGCTTCTCTGCCTGTTTTCGATCACGAAACGCCTCGATGATTTTGCGTGCCGCCTTTTCTACCTGATTGCACAGCTTGAGAGCGGGACGATACTGTCCGGAACGATAGAATTCATTGGCGTGTTGCAGATTCTTTTTAGCCGTTCGCCAAAGGGCACGGAACTGCTGCGGGATATCATCGGGAGCATTTTCACGAATTCGGTCGAGCAATCCTTTGGTGTGCTCGAGCTTTCTCTGCACCAGATCGTGGTTTTCTTCGGCCAATCTCCCTGCCGCAATCACTTTTTCGGCCAGTTGGCGAACCAACTTGGTTTGCTCGATTGCCTGGCCGTACCTCCGGGCACGGTAACTATCCCAAGAGGCATCACGGATTCGCTTCGCTTCCTCAAAGGCTATTTTCCCAACCGGGGTTGGTGAGGAATAGACAACTTCACGAGCCCGTTCAAGAATCTGATCGGTCCGTTCAAGTTCCAGACGGACCCGATCTATATCGCCACTGCCAGTCTGGGCATTGGCTAAAGGGGCAAAGACGACAGCAACGATGGCAAGAATCAATAACGATATAGCTTTCTTGAACATACACTCTCCTTTAGTTTGGCTGCTCTGACATATTCAGTTACAAACGGCGTGCCATACTCGCAGGTAGGCTCTAACCGCCTAAACAGCACCAACTTAGTCGCCTCAAAGGCGACTTGCCCGCCTCTAAACTGTACCAACCGGTACGTTTTGAATGAACCGTATAGTATCAAACACCGTCAGAGCGGGAGGTTATGCGCCTTCATTCGACTATAGAGACGGCGGCGGCTAATATTCAGAAGTTTGGCCGCCTGACTCTTATTGCCATCCGCCTTTCTGATCGCCTCCACTATCATCTGTTTCTCGGCTTGATCCAACCCATCGCCGGCCAGGTCTTTGGAACTCTCCGGCAACAGCGGTCGGTCGTCAACCTCCAGTGAGAAATCATCGACAGACAATTCTTCGCCTGACGCAAGGATAGTCGCTCGCTCTATCACATTTCTCAATTCCCGAACATTACCCGGCCAATCGTACGATGTTAACATCCGCGAGACCTCGTCGCCAAGATCGGGGTGCGGATACTTCTGCTGATGCAGGAAGTGCCGTGCCAGCTTGAGAATATCATCTCGCCGTTCTGTAAGCGCGGGCATTTCGATGGGAAAGATGTTGAGTCGGTAGTACAGATCCTCTCGGAATCTTCCGGCCTCAATCGCCTGTTTTAGGTTCCGATTGGTGGCCGCCACAACCCGAACATCTATATCAACCAAGTCGCATCCCCCAACGCGGACGACTTTGCGTTCTTCCAAAACTCGCAGCAGTTTCGATTGCATACCACCGGACATTTCGCCGATTTCGTCCAGGAAGATCGTGCCACCGCCGGCCAGTTCAAATCTCCCCAGCTTGCGGTTGGTAGCTCCGGTAAACGCTCCCTTTTCGTGACCGAACAGTTCGGACTCCAGCAGTGTTTCGGTGATAGCCGCACAATTGACGGCGATGAACGGATTCTCTCGTCGAGGCGAAAGATCATGCACCATGCGAGCCGCCAGTTCTTTGCCGGTACCAGACTTGCCGGTCAACAGCACCGTCGATTCGGTCGACGCCACCTGGGTAATCATCCTGTTCACCGTTTGAATCGCATTGGAAGAGCCTAACAGCCGCCCTTGTTGATCAGCATCTACCTGTTCCCGATAATGTTTGGCCAGATGACTTTCTTTTTGTCTGCGAAGAATCCGAGCCACCAGCAGTTCCAATTCGTCAAGCGAGAACGGCTTTACAAGGTAGTCGGCCGCTCCTTTTTTTATCGCCTCAACAGCAGTATCAACCGAACCGTAGGCGGTCATCATGACGACATCCGTGCCCTCTTTGGCCAGCCCCTTCTCAAGCAGAACCATACCGGATACTTTTGGCATCGAAAGATCAGTAATGATGATATCAAAGGCATGCTTCTCGATCAACGCCAGCGCCTCGGTCGGATCAGTGCAGGTGACCACCGTCTGGCCCGCATCCTCCAACTGGCTGCAGATCAGTGAGGTCATTTTCGGTTCGTCATCAACTACAAGAATACGTGCCATGTCTTAGTTCTCAATCTCTATGGGGAGTTCGACCGTCACAGTGGTCCCTTCGCCTTCGGTAGAATCGATTTTCAACGTTCCATTCATCTCTTCGACAAGTTCGCGACAAAGATATAGCCCCAAACCGGACCCGGTTCGACGAGTCGTATAGAACGGAGAACCGATCCGGGCCATTTCCTTCTTTGATATTCCCGCGCCGCGATCAACCACGTTAAGTCTGATCGATCTGCCGCTACGCTCGGCATTCAGCCCAACAGATATTGATCGTCCAGCAGCGAGACAGGCTTCGGAGCCATTGATGAGAAGATTAAGCAATACTTGCCGCAGAGCGCGAGGGTAACCGACGAATGAAAGCTGCGGGTTCAGTTCGCCGCCGAGCCAGACAATTTCCACGTCACGATATTTTTCTCTCAGATGTCCGTGCAGGTTCCTGCTCAAAATCGCAACATCAACTTCCTCAGGTGTCTCATGGCTCAGATATGTTGATCTGTCCGATCCTGCCCGCGCAAAATCAAGGTAGCCGGTGACGATTTGATCGAGTCGGTCAACTTCTTCGATAACAAACCGGCTCTCGTCGCTGTCGGTCTGCTTTTTCAATCGTTCGCCCGCCGCACGGATAATCATAAGTGGATTCTTTATCTCATGGGAGACAACCGCCACCATCCGGCCAAGGTAGGCGTGCGTCTCGCTGAGAAAGAGACGTTCCTCAACATGGCCCACCCTCCGTTGATAGAAGATGAAGATCGACCCGAGCAACAACGCGATAAGCAGAGAAAATCCGGTAGAGTAATAGAGGTTTTGTCTCAAATCGCTCAACACAGCCGAGTAATCGACGCTCGCTTCGACACCGAGAATGGCAACGGTAAAATAGCTCGTGTCTTCCAGTGGCACAAACGCTGTCTTGAGATAGATGTCACCGGTCTTGTGAGCAGGTGTTACCAAAGGATCGGATCTCTCTCCAAAAATGAGAGAATCAATGTAGAGACGGTTGAGTTCACGAAGCATGTAGAGAGAGTCGGTGTCCAGAGAGGTCGTTGCCAGATAATGATATGCTGGACTGAGTATAAATGCCTCTGATAGAGAATCGTCGGAGCGTACCTGTTCAAGAGTCCCTATGATTTCGAAATACGAATCAAGATCGTTGTCGATCAGGCCGGTTATCTGAACCGGCGTAATCTGAGTGCGGATGGACCGAGCAATAGAGGCGAGGCGTTGCGATAGTTGGTCGTCCAGCAAGCGTTGGGTATCGTCGTAGA
>DAOWIM010000144.1 GCA_030640905.1 bacterium | reverse complement strand
GATGAGCCTGTATGTATGCAGAACCGATCGCCAGGACATAGCCGGCAGACGGACGCGCCAACAGCGTTGGCTTGTATCTCAGCCGCCCTGACCGCGTCGGCTTTTATTTCCAAATAGTCCACCGCGTCGGTGGCGATCTCGGACGCACCCACTGCATTGGCTTGTATCTCAGCCGCCCTGACCGCGTCGGTCTTTATTTCCAAATAGTCCACCGCGTCGGTAGCGATCTCGGATGCGCCAACAGCGCCGGGCGCTATTTCGGATGCACCGACAGCGCCGGTGGCAATCTCATCGGCTGTTACCGAATTGGTGCCCAGATCATCCGCACTGACCGAACCGTTGGCGATTTTGGCCGATGTCACCGCGCTGTTGGCCAGGTCGACAGTAAGGATGGTGCCGTCAGCGATCTCGGTACTGTACACCGAACTAGCGCCAAGATCAGCTGCCGTGATCGAGGCATCCTGTATCTTGGCTGAATTAACAGCGTTGTTGGCCAGGTCGGCATTGGCAACCGCGCCATCAGCTATCCGGCTGCCAATAATGGCGTTGGGGGCAATATCTTCGGTGGTTATGTCGTCGTCTTTTATCATCCCGCTGGTTACCGCATTGTAGCCCACCGATAGCGAAATATCTCCGGAACTGCCGCCGCCGGATAAGCCATCACCGGCAGTAACCGATGAAATGTCACCTTCGCTATTGATCATCTCCCACGCCGAGCCGTTCCAGGAAATCACCTGTCCGATGGTGGCGCCGTTCTGGGCCAAATCGCTCAAGAGAATAGTGTTATCCTGAATCTTGGCGCTGGTGACAGCCCCGTTTATGATATGCGGGGCGGCAATCGATGCCGAGGCTATCTTGTCGCCATTGACCGAGTTGTCGGCCACCGATGTCGCATACCCGGTGGTGTCGCTTCGCAGCGAATGGAAGGCGAAGGCTACCGAGTTAAGTTTTGTGCGGGGCGCTATCTCCGGATCGGAACCGATCTTGATACCGAGAGTGCCTGTCGTATCACCGGCAAAGATATCGTCCGGTAACGGAACGGCCGAACCTAGCTCGTAAGTGAAGACACCTCCCACAACTGAGATTGACTGCGTGCCGCTCTCCCAGACAACAACATCCGAACCGGTGACGGTGCTGACGATCCGGAAACTTATATCGTAGGTTCCGGTGATAGGAGTGCCCACATTATCCAGCAGACGACCCTGGTACGTGATAGTGGGCGGAACTTGGCTGAAGATTGCGGGGGTGAGCAATAGTGCCGCGAGCACACCGCCGGCAATAATGCGGGTCAATAACGAAAATCTCATGATATTCCTCCCTGCCAGAGGCAGCTTAATTATTGACTGCGGATAGACTTGACGCCGCGCCATAGTAATCCGCACATTAATTAGCATAATAGAGATGGGTTGCCTCGGGCAAAACCTGCACACTACTTAAAGTTAGTGGAAACGAGAGGTCTGGTGCAATCGCAAGTGTAACCCATTCCACTTCAGCTTAATATAAGGGATTGCTAAGGAAAAGCAAGAGGGAATCAAGGTTTGGTGGTGGGTTGGACGAATTTGAAAAGGCGGCTCGCACGCACGCCACAGCGCATCTTCGACCTCGGCGCATCTTCGACCGCGGCGGGCCAGCTAACGGCGGACATAAAGCCCGCCGCTACGCGGAGTTAACAGTATCTCGGGTTATGGAGATTCAGGGGTGTCGCTATTTTGTTGTGTGTCCTTTAGTTTCTGACCGGAGATGAAGTAATAGATCAGGAAGCCAAGTCCGGCGAAGATAAACATCAGACCAAACATGCCCTCGTCGCCGATTGTATATGGCGCGACCTGCCGGATTATCAGGGCAATACCAATTCCGAGTAAGACCATACCCCACTTGATATCGCTATGCCCTTTCTTCTGCTGATATTCCTGGAATAAGTACTTCACTTTTTCGTCGACAAGGCTCTTGTTAATCAGCTTGGCACGGGTGATGCTGTCGAGGATAAGCTTGAAAATCATGTACAGACCGGAAAAAACGACCGCCGCCATAAGAACATCGTTCATAGCAAACTCCTTTGCTTGTTGCTTGTTTTTCAGTTCATCTATATCATGAGACCAGTTGGCGTCAGAAATGTTGCGCCAGTTGATCCCTGTTTTTCTGCAACATTTTATAGTTATGCCGGTCCTATTGGACACGAGGTGAAATGGTTGATGGTCGAATTCTCATCGAAAAGATCCTTGCCGGCGATTTGGCGACATATGAGATATTTGTCCGGCAGTACCAGAAGTTGGTGAGTCACATAGTGTTCAGGATGGTCGGCAATGAAACAGACCGTGAAGATATCTGCCAGGAGGTCTTCATCAAGGCTTACCGAAACCTGTCGAAATTTCAGTTTGAATCAAAGGTTTCGACATGGATTGGCAAGATTGCGCACAATACGGCTATCAATTATCTGGCCAAAAAGAGGCCGACAGCACTGGCTGATGTTGGCGAGGAGGATACCGATGCCGACAGTTTTCAGTCTCTCGCGGTCGGTCCTGAAGGGCTCGCCGAAAGTGGTGATGTCGCAGCGCGGTTGCGTGCAGGTATTCAGTCGTTATCGCTGCCGTATCGGACCGTGGTAACGCTTTACCATTTGGACGAAATGAGCTATAATGAGATAGCAGCGGTCATGGATTTGCCGATTAATACGGTAAAGAGCCATCTCTTCAGAGCCCGGCAGAAACTGAAAGAGAAGTTGCTGGAACAGTACGACCCGGAGGATTTATGTCAGTAGAGCATCTTAGCGACGAGGCAATTCAGAGCTATCTGGAGGACTGCCCGTCTGAAGCCAAAGCGGAGATCGAATTGCATCTGTCGCAATGTTCGGACTGCCGTAGTGCTCTGGATGCTTATCGCGCTGTTTTCTCCGGCCTTGTTGATGACAGTGGTTTTGAGTTGTCAACCGGGTTTGCCGCCAAGGTCAGGGCGCAGGTTGAGGCTGAAAGTTCGGTCGAGGTCGTTTCTCCAGATCGCCTCAGCCCGATCATCTCGATAATTGTTGCTTCGGCTGCTGTCGTTGTGCTGGTTGCGTTGCACTATTTTGTTGGCTGGGGTTGGCTGGGATCGGCAGTTTCGGTGATTTCTTCTCCGGGAATTCATTTTTTTAATGCGGTCTCTACGACTGTCAGTCTGACGCTTTCGGTTTTCAACGGTGGTTTAATTCTGATGGGCGGCAGTATTCTGGCTTTCTTTGGACTACTTGACCGACTGTTGGTCAGGCACCGCATATAGCAATACTTTCGCACGAAAAATACTACCGCACGATATCCCGTATAATGAGTTGACACAACCCGGTTGCTATCAGTCGGTGTCCCTCGACTGTAGGATGACAGTGATCGATAAAGAGTGCTTCAGCGCCATTGCTGCTAAAGGTGGGGGAAGGATCGTACAGGAAAACACCGGGGAGACCTTCCAGCCGGTCGATTTGGTCGAGATATGCCGCCTTGATTCGCAGAGAGAAGTAGTCGGCCTGAAGGGCTGAATCCAGCACCGTGTATGCTTCAGCCAGTTTTGTAGTGTCACGCTCCGACATCGATAGCAGATTAACACCCAGATTGTAAAGGAACGGTGCTCCACCGGCAACAAATGCGGGTGATAAGTTGGCAGTGGTCCGCACATATGTTTCGCGTGCTTTCCGCAGAGTAGTCTCGGCCTCGCGATAATTTCCGGCCTGCCAGTACGAAACACCGAGATTGTTGATCGTCACCGCATCGTCTGGTTGTATATCAAGCTGCTGGGAATACAGAAAAATCGCTTCATACGGCGAAAGCGAGTCGGTGAATGCTGATTGCACCACCATTTGCGTGAAGACATCCGCATTATCCAACAGGTGATGAAAGATCACCGAATCAAAGCAGTATTTGATTTCTCGGGCGAGCACCTGTCGCATTGCCTCGGGCATAATCGGTTTACCTTCACTGAAGCTGTTGCCGAATACTTTGAATTGGAGAAGAGCTGGCCATAGAAGCGGAACCGGTGGTTTGACGATTACCAGAGGCGAAGAGTGCTCAACGCACAGATCGGCGATTGATCTCAAGTTCTCGTAGAAGCGGTCGGCAGAGACACGCACTTTGAGCTTTTCAGGCCGCAGTTCATCCAATCTGCGCGCAGGAGCCAAGGTGGCTCGCGTCAATCTGTACAGGGCAAGTCTTGAGAGGAGCTTTCGCAGGGAACCAAGCCTCTGACGTTCCAGCAGTTCACGATCGGTCAGATATCCGGAGATCGAAGCATCGTTATTCCCGCAGTACAGGATGACCAGATCTGGTTCGTATTGCCAACCTTCGCCTTTGAGATAGACTCGAATCTGTTCACTGGAATAACCCGGTACAGTCGTATTGATCAGTTCGACCCTTGAGTAGTCGGTGAGGACAATATCAAGCATGCGTTGCAATTGTTCCCCGAAAGCCTGCAGGCGTGAACCGAGTCCGATACCGACTGGTGACGAATCCCCGAGGAGAAGGATGCGAAAAACATCGTCCGGTTTTATCTTGCTGATCTCCGCTCCGAGTAGATGGGAGGCGTTGGTTGTGACCAGAGGGTTTTCCAGATTACCTTTGAAGCGCCAGAGGAGGTCGGGGTCAGGCTCGTGCCAGTCGTGGAAAGTCCGAAAGAAAGTAGACTGCCAGCCGGATAGTTCGGTTGATGTCGGTAGTGAGCGACACCCATAGTCCTCCACCAGTCGGGCACCGACTTCCAGAATGCCGAGGCAGACAGCTACAGCGACGATTGAGAAAAGGGCTCTTTTCATAGCAGCATTACCAACTCGAACATGATAGGACTATCACCGGTTTTCAAGAAGCGAAAAGTGAGTAACGGTTGCTAAACCGGATAAAAAAACAAAGGCCGCTCCGCTGACTCTGGAGCAGCCTTCAAAATTGCGTATCAATTTTCAGGTTTCACGGACAGTCTGGCGGCGGCGGTCCAAGCGGCACGCCGAAAAGAAACTCGACCAAGTATGAAATATCAGATATATTGACAAGCTCGGCGACATCACCGTTGGCATTACCTTCCTCCATACAGGGAGGGGCCGCCCCAAGAGGAACACCGAAAAGATATGCAACCAGCCAGGTGATATCGGAGACGTTTGTGTTGTCTTCCTCATCACCGTTAGCATTACCGCGAGTATCGAGACAGCAACTAAAGCCAACCCGGAACTTGCGAGTAGCGGAATACTCCGAAGAATCTGACGATGCCAGTGCAAACACTTTCACCCGCCAGTAGTAGACGCCTTCATCCAAAGCATCGGGTGTGAAACCGGTGGTATCGACCACAGCCGAGAGAATCTGGTGTTGGAAATCAGGGTCGATGGCAACTTCGATACGGTAGGAGTCATCGTGCTCCTTCCATGCCGTTGCCCAATCAAAATGAGGCGTCGCCGGAAGACCAACCGTATCGGCAGCCGGTGAAATCAGTCTTGGCTCAAGGAGCGGAATCGTCCAGTTAGCCCCAAAAACATCCTGGTTACCGTTGCGTGTATCGGTCCAGACGGCATTGACATGATCTTTGAAAGCGGTCAGACCGATGTACTCGGCGATGAGACCGGCCTCAGTCCCGGCAGCCATTCCGAGGGGGTAGGTTTTTCCATCGTCGGAGGGTATGACCGATGTGGCCAGATAGCCGGGATTGATTGAAACCTCAGATATGCGGTGATTGGTCGTGAACGACAGACCACCATCGAAGGAGTACGCGGCGAAACAATCAAATTGGTAATGATTCTCTACATCGGTTCGCTGGTCGTAGAATATGGTGATAAGCGTGCCCTCTTCGTTGCACCACAGCCAGGGGTGAAACTGGTCATACATGGAACCCGGGCCGGTGCCATCGTCATTGACGTAGATCGGATCAGACCACGTCAGGCCACCGTCGGTTGATCGAACAAATTCGATATTGTAGTCATAATACGGGTTTGCGGTAAGATCCATATTGGCGTATGACAAATAGATATTGCCGTGGTAGGGCCCACCAAATATGTCAACTGTTCCTGATGTCCCGTTGTAAACGTTTACGCCACCATCCACTGTCCCGAAATTCCCCCATGTTGTGAAGATCAACGTTGGTGAAGTAAATGAGATACCGGCATCAACAGATTTTACATACTGAATCCCACCACCACCGGTCCAGAAAACGTGAACTGATCCATCGGCGCCGACCAGAGGCTGGGCGAACTGGCCGTTGCGGCCACCCAGATCGAGGACGTCATCAAACGTTATGGCTCCGTCGACCGAACGAGCAAAGACCATCATGTTCGGTCCGCCGGCATTAACAAAGCGTGCCCAGGCGACATATAGATTGCCATCATGGGGACCGGCAGTTCGGTCAATGGTAGTAAATTGTTTGTCTTCGAAATAAAGTCCGGGGGGCCAGTCCTGAATAATGGTAGGTTCAGACCAGGTGAGACCATCGTCGTTTGATCGAGTAAACGTTATGCCGGAGCCGTTCCCATCCCACTCGTAGTCCAGAAAACAGGCGTAGAAATTGCCATGACGGTCAACATCCATAACCGGATCGGACTGGCGGTTGTACATTCTCTCGGTAATCAGGCTGTCGGTCCAGGTATTGCCACCGTCTCTTGAGATGCCGAGTCCGATGCGCCGATAGCCCAGCCGGAAGTCGCGCCAATCGGCAATGAGGATGAGACTGTCAACCGGACTGACAAAAATCTGTTCCTCATTCTGGAGTTCAGCCGAGGGTGATGATACCTGATAATTGGGCGGAATTGGCGTTGATAGTGCACCGGTGAGGGCCAAAAGCAATATGCCAATGGCGAGCGTGATACATCTAAACATACGACCTCCTGAGTTCCAGGATCACGGTGGTGGGAAATGGGGGTTACAATTATATAGTAGCACCAAACGTCAAATCTGTCAATAAATTCTTTGAGCGGGCTATGAATGTCAGGTCGCCTTTCGACCCTTCGACTCAAGGTGGCTGGTAGGTCATGGTTGCTTGCAACCTGACAGGCGAAACTGGATGTAGTTTCGACGTAACGG
>DAOWIM010000229.1 GCA_030640905.1 bacterium | reverse complement strand
CTTGCGGATTCGCGCAAGAGAATTCGTGTGACCCGCCGTCCTTGTATGACAAGTAGTTGCGTGTCGGGTCACAACCACACCTTCGGTGTGTCCAAGACCCGACACAACGGTACAGCGGTTTTTCAACAAACCCAATGGTTAACCCCGAGGACTGTCTTTCTGATGTAGCTTTGTGGTATTACACTATTTGGATTGGTCTCAGACGGACTTAAGAAGTAACAACTTCCACTTTTCTATCCAGTTCGGTTCTTACGGCCGCCGCGATGGTTATCCTGGTCACTGGCTTCTTAACAAAAGCACCGGCGCCCAGCTTCTGAGCCTCGAAAACTCGATCCGACTCCGCAAAACCAGATAGGATGATCGCCTTCTGATTTGGACTAATCTCAATAATTCGTTGGTATGTTTCGGTTCCGTCAATCCCGCCCGGCATTATCATATCAATTATCACAAGTTCCTGCGGATTCTCTTTGAGGAAATCGATGGCTTTCTCACCGCTCTCGACAGAACTAGCCTTGTATCCCAGCTTCTCCAAGAGTCTGGTGGAAACATCACGCTGGATATCATCGTCATCTATTACAAGCACTGTCTCCGCACCACTCGGCACCTGTTCGGATTTACCTTCATCTGCATCTTCTCGTGTTATCGGGAAGTACAGGTAAAAAGAAGTGCCATGCCCGACTTTACTGCTCATATCCATGTATCCATTGTGGTCTTTTATCACTGCATCAACGACGCTCAAACCAAGGCCGGAACCCCGTTTTTTGTCAGTAGTCTTGGTTGAAAAGAAAGGATCAAGGATTTTCTGGATTATGTCATCAGGAATACCACATCCTGTGTCGGATATAGTCAATTTGACATATTCTCCCTTGGGGACACGACCATATGCGACCGAAGTATCATCAGCATAATAGTTCTCGGTCTTTATAGAAACTTGTCCTATGCCCCGCATGGCATCTTCGGCATTCATTAACAGATTGGTGAGCATTCGATGAATCTGAGCCTCCCCGCCCTTTATGTTCATCAGATCTTCGCAGAGGTCCATCTCGCAGGTTACCGTGTTTGTCCGTGATTCCATCTCTTTGGCGGCGTATAACACAATACGGTTAAGATCTGTCACCTTCTGGTTGTAATGACCCCTCCTGCCCATAGTCAGAAGGTCCTGGTTGATATTGGCGATTTTCTTTGCCGCGTTTTCGATATCATCAAGGTATGCCCGAGCTTTATGGTCGTGTGGAAGTTCTTCGCGAATGAAATCAGGGTAGACCATTATGGGCGCCAGAAGATTATTGAAGTCGTGCGCCACCTGCCCGGCAATCGTACCGGCCATCTTAAGCCGTTCAGCCCGTGACTCCAAAGCCTGCAGGCACTTGGTTTCGGTGATGTCAGTTGCCATTCCCGCCATAAACATGATTTTACCATTTTCATCATTGATAGCAACGCCGTTCATCAGCGTTGGAAATACCGAGCCGTCGCGGCGTATGTGCCAGACCTCCCGGGCACTATAGCTGCCACTGTTCCTGAGTTCCTCGTTGATGTTTTGAACGTCTTCCATCTGCTTTTCATTGTGGAAAATACTTAGATTCTGACCGAGAAGTTCCTCAACCTTATAGTTGTGCATCTGCGCGAAACACTCATTGATATAAGCTATCTTACCATCGATATCTATAATGGCAACACCGTAGGAGGCGTTATCTGCTATTGTCTTGAATTTATGGATTTCCTCCTCTGCTCGCTTGCGGTCGGTGATATCGGAAATCAGACCATCGTAGGAGAGGAGATTGCCGTTGGTGTCGCGATTAGCTACAAGGCTACTCGTTACCCATCGGATGGAACCATCCTTGCACACAAGATGATGCTCGATTGGTTTGGGGTCATTATTTGACAGCAGGCACGACACCTGATCCCTGATAAGGTCGTGGTCTTCCGGTGGGATCATTTGAACCCACAGGTACGGATCATCTCTAAATTCTTCAGAGGTATAGCCCGTCACAGCCTCACAGGCACAACTGTGAACGGTTTCCACCGGCTGTCCGTTGTCGATACGTACTGTATAGATATAACCAGTGACCGCGTCCGCGATCCGGCGGAACCGTTCCTCACTCTCCTTTAACGCCTCCTCAGCTCGCTTGCGGTCGGTGATATCGTACACTCTCGCCTGAAGCACCTTCTTGCCGCCTAGTACCATCGCATTAAGTAGTACCTCTGCGGGGAAATCCGAACCGTCTAAACGGCGGTGTAAATGTTCAAACCGATTGTCGCCGTCTTTCAAAGCAACTGCTATGTTGTCCCTGGCATAACTCATCGAATCGGTACCGTCCGGCTGAGTTGGGGGGGAAAAGTCGGCTGGATGCCTGTTGCAGAATTCCTCCCGGCTGGCACAACCGAAAAGCTGCAGCGTCGCGTCATTACAATCGAAAAAACCTCCCTCATCGAGAAGCATTATCGAGTCACTCGATGAGTTATACAGAGTTCGGACCTTCTCTTCACTCTCCCGCAGCAACTCCTCCGCCTGCTTGCGCTCAGTGATATCCAGCAGGATTCCGAGGGAGCCAACAACCTGATCGGAATCGTCGTGAATAGGTACGGCGTAGTCGCTGATCCACTTGATGTTCCCAGATGAGGTTTGGATGCGAACATCGGCTTTGTACTGCGCGACTTCACCCCGCCGGAAGGCATCGCCGTAGGTGACGTGATCTTCCAGAACGTCAGGACCCATTAACACCCGTTCCATAATCATCTTGTTGTAAGCCTGTGGGGAGAACTCCTCCTGCGCAATACCAACCAGGTCTTTAATCCCGGTGCCGACGAAGAGATACTTGCTGCTTACCAGATCGAGCTGATATGGAACCCCACTCGCGTTCTCAATGGTTCTGCGGTACATCGACTCCGACTCACATAACGTCTCCTCCGCCTGCTTGCGGTCGGTGATGTCAACGAAGCTATCAATCAAGCATTTGCGTCCGTTCACTGTAATGGGAACTACTGTTTTCAAAATCGGCATACTGGTGCCGTCAGCTCTTATTAGAATACGCTCCGAGTTATCCACAACCTGGCCGAGGTCAGTAATGGGACATTGTCCTCTCTCTGCCGGACAGATAAACTTGTGGCATATCTTACCGATCATCTCTTCTTTTGGCACCCCGATCATCTTGCCAGCTAAAGGATTGACGTCGATTATCGTATGCGTTTCAGCATCGATTAGTACAATTCCAACATGAACGGAATCCAGCATCAATCGCGTGTATTCTTCGCTTTCTTTTAACCTCCGATTAAGTCGTACCGTTCGAAAAGCAAACAGGATAATCAGACATACAGTGGCAAAAGCGTAAGCCAACTGGAGCCAATACTGTTTGAGTACGGCCTGAAACGTTACTTTGCCATAATCCTCATACCGGCCAACGCGGAGATACTTCAGACATTCACGAACTGACTGGTACTGTTGCGGAACTATCCAGCCAATACACCTCGCCGCTTTAGCGGCGGGATCATCAGAAGACATTTCAAGTAAAGCGATTGTAACTTCTTTGGCTAATTCCTCGGACGTGTGTTTAATTTTTGCAAGAGGCCATTCTGGATATGTATGAGTAGAGCGAACGAAAGGAAATTCGCCAGCAACCTTTTGGGTACAATCGTGAGAGAACACATAGAAGTCCTCGAAGCGGATACTTCTTTCCTCTGCCATTTGCTCAAGCACATCGCTTCGGACCGAGCCGACATCAACTTTGCCATCCCGCACCGCATAGATAACTGCATCATGGGTTCCGCCATAACTCAGACTGGCGAAGTCTTCATGGGGGTCAATCCCATGTTCCTTCAGTTCCCGCCAGGCCGTAAGCCACCCGCCTAATGAAGTCTCTTCGACAGCCATAAAGGTCCTGCCTTTGATATCCTCCAAGTGTTTCAGGTCCTTGCGGTCGGCTCTGCAGAAAATTACTCCGCCATAAACAGTAAATTCTTCACCCATATGCAGGTTGTTAAGAGTTACCATTCGGCTTGTTCCGTAAAGATACTCCAGCTCTACATAGAAAGAAGGATTGGTCAGGATGAAATCAATCTCTCCGTGTTCGACAGTCGAGTAGATTCTATCATAAGGGAGCGGTACAATAGTGAAGGAATATCCGGGGATTTTATCAGCTAGGTAATCAGCTGTCGGTCCCCACTTATCCTGACACCGTTCTACGCCGCGCTTGGCCAGCACACCGATTTTGATAGCTCGACATTCAGTTTTGGTGTCTATTCTAGCAGTATGATTGCCCTCGTTTGCATTTGATGTTTTGCTTATAGATAACAATGTAAGCAACAATATTACACAAACTGGAACAAATGGCTGAAACAATCTATATGATTTTCTTAGAATCATAACAATTCTCAATAAATATTCGCAGACATTATCATTTTCTAATTATCGACAAATTATGCAAATATTACAGGTTCAACGATATAGCTTAGAAGCGGAATTAACCCCATACTTGCGCTGAAGTACGAAGTTAACAAGTTGTGGCCGATTCTTGGCGGAATAACCGATAGCCCGGTATCCTGCCAGCCTTTTTCGATACATACGAGCAAGAACAGGAACCTGTCTGTCGACAAAATCATAAACACGAAGTACGTGTTTATTGTCATGTAGGCGGTGCAAACGTCCGGCATATTGCTGTACTGTCCCGTGCCAGGAGATCGGCAAAGCCAGGAACAGTGTATCCAAACGGGTATCATCGAACCCCTCATCAATATGCCTGCCAGTTGCGAGAATGACTCGCTCTTCGTCATCGGGAATTGCCTTCAGTTGATCTATAACAGCCTCGCGCTGTCTCTTGCCCATACCGCCTTTTAGTACTACGATATTCTTTACCGATTCTCCGAGTGCAGCGGTTCAGCGTAATCCGGACAGGTTGGACTTGAAGTTAAGACGTAGTTTTGTAGCTTTGGCACGTGAGAAGGGAGCTTGTTATGAGTGCCAGAGGAAACCAGAGTTCCGAATCCATGGTCAAGGAAATTCGCCGGGATACGAGACGGAAGTATTCAACTGAGGACAGTTCGCGCGAATAGTCCGAGCTGGCGATATGGCTGTAATCTATAGTATCACAACGGGTTACGTTAAAAGCGGAGAGGTAGGGATTCGAACCCTAGATACCCGAAGGTATAACGGTTTTCGAGACCGCCGCTTTCGACCACTCAGCCACCTCTCCGTCGTAAATGTCTGGTCGGTAATCAGGACATGCCCGACAAAACCGACCGCGCCGGATTGCCCGGCCCGTCCAATCTAACAAATAGTCTCGACTTGTAAAGATTTTTGTGTCCCGGCGTTCCGAGAGAGATTACCGGCGGAATTCGCCTTTCTCCACAAGCGCCGTTTGTTTTTCGATCAATCGCTTGACCTGACCATGGCGAGGGCGGACCAATTGAAAAACAAGAAAGGAGAAGAAGATCAAAACGACGGTCTCCCTGAAACGACCAGTGATGAAAAAGTAGATCATGCCGTAGGCGGCAATAAGAGCGATAACAATAAAGATCGGTCGTGAAATCGCCAGCACGGCAGCTCCGAGATCGTCCTCGAACGACTCTTTGGTGCGGACGAGCGGTTGGCCAAACTGTTTTGTGCGCCACCAGAGGGCAAAAACGGCATGGGCGACCGAGAGAGCGGCAAAAATGTAGAAAAGGCTGTTTGCGAAATTGCCGACCGAATTGTTCAGGCCATTGTTGTTGTCAATGTAATAGCAGACAAGAAGGAGGCCCATCGGAATCAGGATGTTGGTCACAAGGCCAAAATAGAGCGGCTTGACAATTATTTGATTCATGTCCAGTTCGGGTTCATCACCACGGTGCATTATGATCGCTCCAGTTTTTCAAGGAATTGTTCAAACTTACCCATACGCGGCCAATATATAACCGACCAGATGATGCCGACCGGATAGAAATAGAGGGCGTTAATCGGTTCTCCTGATATCAGAAAAACAACCATGGCAAAGAGGTAACTTGATTCAACCAGCGCCAGCTTGATGATACTGATACTCACGAATAACTGGGCCGGTGACGACGATGGCGACTTGCTCTGTTTGTAGTTCTCCACCTGCATTTTCTCAAGCAAGAAAGCAAGGGCCGGCTCCACCATGGCAACCAGCAGCAGGATATACAACACCATGTCATACTCGCCGCCACGTTTTGAAGTCATGTCCAGCGAGTACACGAGAATCAGGCAGACCAGCGGGACGGCCAGCAATAGGGAATAAGCGACCATGCGTGTGATCCGAAATTGCGCCTGGTCATGATCGGACATCATCATCAGTTTACCCTCGTTTTGTTGGTTCTCATCTTCTGAAAAAACTCTTTCATCAGAAGCGTGATCGGTTCGTCCATGACGCCCCCGACCACTTCAACAGCATGGTTCCAGCCACCTATAGAAAACAGGTTGGTCACTGATCCGCAGGCGCCGAATTTGGGGTCGCGCGCGCCGTAGATAAGGGCCTTGATTCTTGAGAGTATTATAGCCCCGGCACACATCGGGCACGGTTCCAGTGTGGAGAAGAGGTAACAGTTTTCCAGTCGCCAGTCGCCAAAGTGTTCATACGCCGCCGAAAGGGCGATTATCTCGGCATGAGCGGTGGCGTCGTGAAAGGTCGATGTCTGGTTGTGGCCACGGCCGATGATCTTGTTTTCAAAGACGACAATTGCTCCCACCGGTACTTCGTTTTGCTCGGCGGCCAGTTCTGCCTCGCGGATGGCCTGCTGCATGTAGCCGGGATATGTATTTGCGTCCATATGGAAAATATAGTGTGTGTTCAAATCAGCGACAAATGTTTTTTGCGCAGGCGGGACGAGTGGTTGTACCACCCGCCTATTTCAGCAGGCGGGCTGTGATCTCATCGGCGAGATAGAGGCCGGAATCGGTCAGGCGGAGGCCGGTCTCGTCTGAGACGAGGTGATCCGACAGACTCAACTGTTCGACCTGCTCGCTATTCATTCGGGATTCAGGCGTGCATCCAAAGCGCTCAACGAATCGTGCGCTGTCAATCCCCTCGGCCAAGTGCAACCCAACCATGATTGTTTCGGTCATGCGCTGTTCGACACCGGATGTCTCTTCGACTATCGGACGATCACCGTTCTACAACGATTCAATATAGCGGAAAACATCGGCATCATTGGCAAACCTTTTTCCATCGACCAGTGAGTGCGCCGACGGTCCCAGTCCGAGATAATCATCCCCGCGCCAGTAGCCCAAATTGTGCCGACACTCAAAGCCGGGTTTGGCAAACGATGAGACTTCGTATCGATTGTATCCCGCCTCGGCCAATCGTTCGCAGACGATTCGATAGAGGGCGTACATCCGGTCGGAGTCGGGCATCTGAAAGGTGCAATCGGCAACTCTTGTCGCCAGCGGCGTGTCATCTTCGACCGTGAGTTGATAGTACGAAATGTGCGGCGGGTCCAGGTCGATAAGTTGGTTCAGGTCGGAGTTGAGCTGGGTTGTGTTCTGTCCGGGAAGGCCAAAGATCAGGTCACAGCCGAAACTTTCAAACCCGAGGATATTGGCATGGTAGATCGCCTCGCGGCTGTGGTCGGCATTGTGCCGACGGTCAAGCAGTTGTAGAAGGTGGGTATCGAATGACTGGATTCCGAAAGTTGGCCGATTGATTCCCAACTCCTTGAACAGGCTCAGGCGGTCACGGGTAACAGTTTCCGGATTGCACTCAATGGAGAACTCGATTGTGGCCGCGATATCAAACTCTTGCCTCAGGATGTCGAACCAGCCGGAAAGCAGTTCGATGCTGGCCAGCGAAGGTGTCCCACCGCCGAGGAATATCGTTGAGATCGTCTGAGCTGGAGAGTTTGTCTTCCGGGCTGCAAGTCTGGTTTCAATGGTTAACGCTTCGAAGAAACGTTTTTCGAGGGTACGATCATACGGAACTTTGCCGTAGTTGCAATAGGAACATCTGTTTAGACAGAAAGGGAAGTGGACGTAGAGACCGAAGGGCATTATCTAAAGCGGCGTGCCGAGGCGATCCCAGCGGATAGCGCCGGGGAAATTCCACAAGCCGTAGCCGAGCCATTGAACGGCGTTGATGATGTACGGGAACTCCCAGGGTGGGGAATCGGGACTAGGCTGCCATGACCAATATACGAAAACAGCTTTGCCGATAATGTTCTCTCTGGGAAGGCCACCCCAAAAACGGCTGTCGCGGCTATCGTCACGATTGTCACCCAGGACAAAGTATTGATCCATCGGAACTTCATAAGGAGCAAAATTATCACGGAAGGAAAGATCGGCCGGGATGATTCGTTTGTCAATATGTTTTGAGTTGGTCGGGATAGCGGCCACTTCGTCGTTGACATAGACAACTTTATCGGCCACCTGTACGATGTCGCCGGGCATAGCGCTGATGCGTTTGATAAACTTCTTTTCCGGATTATTGGGGTAGCGGAAGACAATGATGTCGCCCACTTTGGGGTCGCTGCCGTATTCGTAGGCCAGCTTGTTGACAAAAACGTAGTCGCCCCCAAGGAGAGAGTCTGCCATCGATTCCGAGTTGACCCGATAGGCCGAAACGACAAACAGTCGCAGCAGCAGGGCGGCCACCAGCGCAATAACGGCCGTTTCGAGGTACTCGCGCCAGAGGGGCTTACGCTCCTTGTAGTGGAGGACCTTATCGGTCTCGCGCTGGACTTCCTGGCGCTTTACATCCTGTATCAGAAAATCCTGATTCATACTGTTAGGTTATCGGTATGGCTGGCTATTCCTTTAGGGCAGGCGCAGGCACGCCTGGTTTGACTGGTGGGCGGTAGATGTCCAGAGGTTGTCCCAGAAGTTGGTTCTGGCTGTTATAGCTGTTTCACTAAGTAAGAGCATTATTTACCAACTCCGCGTAGCGGCGGGCTTTATGTCCGCCGTTAGCTGGCGGGAGACAAGCCCCCGCTCTACGCGAGTTCTATTAGTCGTCTTATGGGACAACCTCTGGACATGTGCCGGACACAAAGTGGCTTTGTAGTGTCTACTGCGTCACTTTCGTGCAGGGCGGGCCAATTGAGGGTATCGATTCCTAAGTTCAATCAAGAAAGCGCTGTCTTCACCCTTGTTGATTGCGATTTCGAAAGCGTTGGCGGCCAACTCATACTGTTTCTGTTTAAGATAGACCATTCCCAACTCACGAGCCGCCTGCGAAGGCGCATCTTTCTTGAAAGCAACCTCGGCAAGACTGGAAAGATAATTTTCCTCATCACCGAGGCACCGGTAGCTCAGGGCAAGCAGGTACCGTGCGGCCGACAGGGTACTGTCCAGATCGAGCGTGCGATTGCAAAACATTTTGGCCTCATCGCATCGTCGGAGAGTGAGGCAGGCGCGACCGAGTGTGAAGGTGACTTCTTTCTCGTTCGGGTTGAGACCGTATGCAATCTTGAGGTAAACCACAGCGCTGTCGGGATAACCCAGATCGTTGTAACACAACCCCAGACCTTTGTTGGCCGGGTAATGGGCCGGATTTAGCTCCAGTGCTCGATAGAGAGACCGAAGGGCTTCTCCGGAACGATTTTGCGCGAAGAGTTGCCGGGCTTGTTCTATCAATCTTTCTTCAGGAAAATCGCGCGCCCTCTTTTCTGCTTCGGCCCGAGCCAGATCCGGTTGACCGGTTTGCATGTAATAGTCACTCAGAAGAGTTCGGGCGAAATTGTTCCGCGTCCGATCAAGAGCAAAGTAGTTGTTGAGGTGGGCAATAGATATTTCGGGCTTGATCTGACTGCCGATTCGGGGTCCAAGCATCAGTGCGCTCAATGCGATTGCCAGTACAGCGATGAAGCGTCGTCTAATCGTTTCTTTGTTGCTCCGCAGAAGTACAAAATAGAATCCGGCCGCCAGCGGAAGACTACAAAACGAAAGAAGGTCCCAGTCGCGAGCCATGCCGAGTCGTGGATCGACGAGGAAGACGAGGCCAACAGATGAAACCAGCAGGACGGTTAAGAAACGAATGTCTGGCTGGCGCCAGAGATCGCTCAACCGACCTCGGAACAAACAAGAAACAAGAAGCAGGCCCGGCAGCAAGAGAAGAAGCAGGTTGGGAATATCGACCAGATGAGCCGTCGAAAAAAGAGTGTAACCGTCAACTGCAAACCGACTGTTCGTTAGCGGAAGAATTGAAAAGCGGAAAAAATCACTGGTCGCATAGAAATAGATAAAGATAACTGCCAGTGATGCAATAGGAACGATGATCAGGGGAAGCCTCATCGTTTTGGGGATTACTGCCAGCCAGCGCCGGGTTTTCTCACCGGTAAGCAACAGGTAGATTGCCGATGGTATCAGCGCGACAGCGAAGACATGAAACAATAACGCCGCGCCCACCATGGGAAGGACAACCCACCGCCCGATCTCCCCCTGCGATACGAGCAGTCCGGTGAGGGTATAGATTCCAACCGTGGCTACGAACAGCGAGTAGTTTTCGACATATCCAAAGTAAAGCAACATCCAACCACCGGTTGCCATACCGAACCAAAATATCACCCGCGATGCTGTCTGTATAAACAGCCGCATCGTCAATAGCGTAAGTGCAGCCAAGTAAACCAGGCCGGCAATAACTGACACTATCCGATAGGTCAGGAGTGCCTTCGCCTCGGGTTCACCTTCGAGCAATCGGTAGAGCCATTGATGAATCTGAAATTCGCCGAAATTATGATATTTCACCGGCGTGTTGCCGGTCGTCAGGTAAGCCATCAGTTGATAGCCGTCGCCGAGGAAATGTGTCTTGACACTGAAAATTACAAACAACGCCGTGAATACTGCCGAGAGGATCAGCCCGACAATCAGAAAAGTAGGGTTGCCGGTCCCGTCGAGATTCTGGTCGAGTTGTTCCGAGCTGATCCGTTTCAAACCGTACCAGGCAATCGGACCGATCATCAGGCCGAACACAAACAACGCCAGCGATACCCCGGTCGGATAGAAGGCCCAGAAGTTTATTCCCCAAAGACGATGTTCGGGGATGAAAGAGGCAATCAGGAAAATGACGAGAGTCGAGCAGTAGATGATGATTGGTGTACGTGGAATCGCTTTGTTCGATCTGCTCACAGAAAGACTCCTTATTCAGCAGGTAAGATAGACTGCTGCAGTCGAGAATTCAAGTATTGGCTTGATTCGATGATAGACCGATCAGAGCGCTCAGAGAGACAGCCCGCCATTACTGACGGGCCGCCGATAAATATCTGTAGCTTTGGACCGGTGGTAGCTACGGTTGTCAGCTATACCGGGGCGACTTTGCCGGAGAGGAATTTCTTGAGGTCCTCAATAACAGCTACCGGCGTGGGGTCCTCTTCGTTCAGGATGGCCAGATAGTAGGAAACAAAATCACCCAACTGAATGAGTTGGAACGTCCTCTGTAGAGCCGTCTCGCCTTTGGAATGAATCTCAATGACATCTACTTCGCGGGCCTGAAGCATGTCTCTGACGAAGTTCATCCGTTGGCGGATCTGATGGTGATCTTCAGTATCTCGCAGCATAAGAACTACAAGGTTTTCCTTGTGTTCCTCGATAGGCTCCGACCAGCCGACCAGTTCGTTATGGTTGAACTCGGGAAACTGATTAGCGAAGGCGAGGATTTTCGAGTTCTCACAGATCTGCCCTTTCCATCGGATGCCGACAACGTCGGTGAGGGCCGGACCGGTGTATATGATCGGGATCTTCCCGTGCATCTTCTCGGCCAATTGTTTGGCGAGATTCATCTTGACCGGTTGATCCTCGATCAAGCCATCACGGAATTCTTTCAACTTCTCAATCATAGCGGTGATTTCTTCGGCCACATTCTTGATCAGTCCGATCTTCTCCAAAAAGACCAGCACCGGCACGAAAGAATGCCCCAGCGCTGCCCGAGGCTGCAGGCCCGAAGGAATAATAGCCAACGGGATATCGTTTATTTCCGCTACTTCCTGAAGCATGCCGCCGGTGCTGACCGCTGCAATCATCGATTTGCGGCTGATGGCATCATCGACCGCCGAGAGAGTTTCTTCGGTATTGCCGCTGTAGGATGATACTATTACCAGAGTTTCGTCATCAACATATTCAGGCAGACTGTAATGTCGACAAACCTGAAACGGTACCAGCAGTACAGTAGAGAGGTAGGAGCGGATCAAGTCTGCCCCAATGGCGGAGCCACCCATGCCAACAGCGACGATGTTCTTGATGTCGGCGAAGTCGTCAGCACTGGTACGCCACTTTCGGCCAATCTCAAGGGCGGCAGCCATCTGCTCAGGCAGATCGAAAATGGCGTTATACATATTGCCGGGATCGAGTGCTCTTATGTTGTCCAGATCGTTCAGTACGCTCAATTTACTATCCCTTATATTTTAGTTTCTTGTCTCATTTACAGCAGCTTGAAATCGCTCCAGCTTAGAGATAACAGCGCTCGGTGATCCACTGGAGAGGACCGATGGCACCATCAGTTCCACCAGATTGGAGTCAATCTTGCGAATCGTACGACAGAGGTCAACAATCCGACCCGGGTGCACTGACAGCATGTCAATACCCATGCCCAAAAACAGAGGCAGGCCGAGGAGATCACCGGCAACTTCACCACAAATAGTGACCGGGATCCCACGTTTCCGGCCCGCATCAATCGTCATCTTGATCAAGTTGAGAACGGCGGGATGGAATGAATTGTACAGGTAGGCGATACGACTGTTCATGCGATCAGCGGCCAGTGTGTATTGGGTCAGATCGTTGGTGCCAATCGACATGAAATCAACTTTCGTCGCCAGCGTTTCGGCCGTCATTGCCGCCGAGGGAACCTCAATCATAATGCCGACCTCGATATCAGCGTCGAAGTCGATTCCTTCCTGTCGTAACTTGAATTTCACCTGCGAAATCATGCGTCGAGCTTTTTCTACTTCGCTCAGTTCGGTAATCATCGGAAGCAGAATCTTTATGTTTCTCCGTGTCGAGGCCCGAAGGATGGCCCGTATTTGCGTTTTAAATACATTTTTCATCTCAAGCATCGGTCTGATACCACGCCAGCCGAGAGCGGGGTTGTCCTCGTTGGTCCAGACCGTGTCAGGCGAGAGTTTATCATAGCCGAGGTCGAACGTTCGGAGCACGACACTGGTGCCTGCAAATTTCTCAGCGATCTGATCGTAATACTTATACTGTGTTTCCTCGTCGGGAAACGAAGACTGAGCCAGAAATAGAAATTCGGTGCGGTAGAGACCAACAGGTACTTTCCGCTCGGAGAGGATATCATCAGCCGGACCCGGGAGCGACAGGTTGGCGCCAATTTCGATCTCCTTGCCATCTTTGGTAAGCGGCGGGATCTGCGGCAATTTTCTAATCCGGCGTATAAGAGCGGGGCCGTGTCGTTTCTTGAGGCGTTGATACTCCTGCCAGTCTTCTTCCGACGGATGTATAATTATCGTGCCGGCAGAGCCGTTCAGAATGAGACGGCAGCCATCGGGGATTCGTGTCCAGACACTATCAGCTACTGCCACCGGCAACATCAAACCGCGGGCAATTAAGGCCATGTGTGAGTCAGCTCCGCCCTCGGAAGAAACAAAACCGATAGCTCGCCGCTGACGATAGACCAGGATGTCTCCGGGAGTGAAGCTTTTCCCCACCAAAATTGTGTTGGCCGCCAGTTTTCCGAGAGCCTGATTGCGGCCGATCAGATGAGAGAGAACTTTTTTGGCTACAGCTTCAACATCCTGGGCCATTTGGCGCATGTACGGATCGGCGGAGCTTCGCAGCGGATTGACGGTTTCGTGGACGAGCGAATTATAGATAGAACCAGCGTTGCGGCGGAGTGTCGAGATTTCTGATTTGACCCGATTGAGGAACTCAAAATCGCTGGCGATCAGGAGTTGCGCTTCAAATATCTTGGCCACCGCCCCCCCCACCTTCTTGCCGGCCGAGTCCCGTAACTGGCGAAGTTCGGCAACTGTTTTTTCAACGGCCCGTTCCAGCGCGGCAATTTCACTCTTGACGCCTGCGGATGTGATGGAGAACTCGGGAATGTCAGCTCTGCCCGGTACAAGTATCCGAGCCTGCCCAAGCGCAATTCCGCCCGCGATAGGGGTTCCTTTAATGACAGTACGTTTTTCGATCATAGGCGGGGCCAATCACTTACAAGCGCACTACTCCCTGGTTAGTAGGGAGTGAAAATAGTTACGTTAGGGGGGGGATGGCAAGCTTTATATCAGTCGGTCTCGTTAAAACCGGAGCGTATTACCTTGCAGATCGCCTCAAGGGCCTCTTCTTCGTCGGGCCCGTCGACTTCCACTATAATCTCCGAGCCTTTTTCAGCCGCCAGCATCATTACGCCCATTATTGATTTGCCGTTGACCCGTACATTTTCCTTGGTAAAAAACACTTCCGACTGCCACGCTGATGTTGCCGTAACCAGCATAGCCGAGGGTCGCGCGTGGAGACCAAGCTTATTGATAATCCGGACTGTCGCGGTAATCACGCAAATTCCTCTGAGAGCATGAAGCGCTTGCCGGACAATTCCTTAACTACGCCCTTGAGTTCCAGCGCGAGCAAAAACTCCATCAATTCCGACACCGGCATTCCGGCGGAGTTGGCCAATTGATCGAGCTGCTGGGTGCCTTCGGAAAAAAATGAAACGATATTCCGTTCGGTCTCGGTCATGTCTGGCAGGGCACGGAACTTCTTGACCAGAACCTCTCCTTTGAGCCGCGGGAGTTCATCGAAAATGTCGTCAATCCGGGTGGTGAGTTTGGCTCCGGCCTTGATCAGATTATTGGTGCCCTGGCTAGAGCGTGAGTGAGGTGATCCCGGGACAGCAAAGAGTTCACGACCGTGATCGAGGGCACGCTGCGCTGTGATGAGCGCACCCGATTTCTGGCCGGCCTCAACCACCACTACCGCCTCGACCATACCGGAAATGATCCGGTTACGTTCGGGAAAAGTAGTACGGTCGGGAGTGGTGCCGGGCAGATATTCGGAATAGACGGCGCCGTTATTTTTTATAGATTCAGCGAGCGACTTGTTCGATGGGGGATAGACAATCTCCAGCGAACAACCCCATACGGCCACCGTCTTGCCGCTGGCCTCAAGCGCTCCGGCGTGAGCGGCAGAATCGATGCCCTCCGCCATACCGGAGACGACCGTTACTTCCGCCTGCGCCAGTGAGCGGGCCAGGTCGAATGTGAAAAGGCGGCCTTTTTCGGTACATCTGCGAGTACCGACAATTGCCACAAGTTTTTCATCATCTTTCATTGGTTCGCCAATACGGAACAATATCGGGGGGTGGTCGCGGATTGAAAGCAAGGTCTTGGGATAATCAGGATCACTTGGGAAAAGTACACTCCACCCGAGTTGTACAATGCGACCGGCCAGTTCGCGGGCTTTGTCGGTATCCTGCTGTTTTTTGATCGCGCCGGATATCGCACGCGATATTCCCGGCACTGTTTCCAGTTGACCGATTGACGATGAGAGAACTGATGCTGGATCACCAAACGCTTTGGTCAGACGGTGGTACCGCACGATTCCCACGCCCGGGATATTCAGCAGGGTGATGGCGCTGACAAGTCGATCTCTTAGTTCAAGGTCTGACAAGGTTTTTCTCGATTGCACGAATGAATTCTTCGGTCCCCTTTCGGGCTACTGCCGATATGTAAATATAGTCAGCGGGCAGCGATCTGGAAAGATCTTTTAGGTCACTTTCCGATAGGGTGTCTGTTTTTGTGATAACCACTGTCGATGGTCTTTTCGGCAGGTCGGGATCAAACTCTTCCAGTTCGTGGCTCAGAGTCGCGAGAGATTCTTCGATAGCCTCGTCGTTGATATCAATAACATAGAGAATCTGGGCCGTGCGTTGAATGTGTTTGAGAAACTGATGTCCCAGTCCTTTGCCTTCGGAGGCACCTTCGATCAGACCGGGAATATCAGCCATCACACAGGAACGATGCTCACCGATCTTTACAATGCCGAGGTTAGGCTTCAGCGTCGTGAACGGGTAGTCGGCGATTTTTGGTCGGGCCGCCGAGAACGCCGCCAGAATCGTTGACTTGCCCGCGTTTGGTTTGCCGACCAGACCAACATCAGCCAGCAGTTTCAGTTCCAGTGCAATTTTTCTGGTCTCACCGGGAAAACCGCCTTGAGCTTTTCGTGGTGTCTGGTTGGTTGGTGATTTGTAATAGGCGTTGCCGTGTCCGCCCTTGCCTCCGGCGGCGATGATCACGGTAGCATCTTCTTCATCCAGGTCGGCGATCGGTTGGCCGTTCTCCATATCTGTGATTATCGTTCCCACCGGCAGACGGAGGATCGTATCATCGGCCGACTTACCGGTTCGGAGTTTGCCTTTACCCGGTTGTCCGTTGTTGGCTTTGTATTTTCGTTTGTATCGAAAATCAAGCAGAGTGGTTAATTGACGATCAGCGGTTGCGACAATGCTGCCACCGTTGCCGCCGTCGCCACCATCGGGTCCACCTTTGGCGACGAACTTCTCGGTATGAAAGGCAATGATTCCGGCGCCACCATTACCGGCAGCGACTTCAATCTCAACGTAGTCAATAAATTTCATAAACTAATATCCCGTGCGATTGAGCCGATGTCAATTAGGATGTTGGGGGTTGCAGAGAATGTCCATAAAGGTCTTGACAAAAAGCTGCTAACTTCGTCTCTTGTAGGTGAGCTTTTGGGCGGGAGAGTAATATGGGTGCTTGTACTGTCGGAGTTATTGTAAAAAAGTGGATTTTCATACTTCTGCTGTTGATCGGTTTGCTGGTTGCCTGTGATTCGGGAGACGATTGTCCGGTCTGTCCTCCATTGATTCCGGTCAGCGACTACAATTTCTACATTTCCGACGTGTTGCGAGACAACTACATATTCGTTTACAACACAGCGGCGCAAGCTATCACCGATTCAATCCCGAAAGGAGATCGCAGTACCGAGTACATAGCGGTTACGATCGACGAGAAACACTTGCTCCTGTCGACTCTTGAGTATGGTCTGACGTGGGTGTTAGATATTGAGAGCCGACAACAAATAGATCAGTTCGACTATGGCGGCGAACTTGCGGTCTCCGCCGACGGGCGTTACATTGCGATCCAGGGCGATAGCCTGCGCATCCTTAACGCCGCTACG